>JAJZZU010000439.1 GCA_021797365.1 Pseudomonadota bacterium
ACAGACGAAGACGCCAGGAACTGCCAGGGCTTCTGGATCGAATGAGAGGGCTGAGCCTCACAGACGGTGAGCGCAGGTATCTCTCGCTATGCCTTGCCCAGAGCTTTCCACCGGTGCCGAGACGAAAACAATTGCTGGTGGATGTGTCCGTGGTTGCCAACCACGATCTGAAGACAGGGATTGAGCGCGTCGTGCGCTCCGTATTGCGCCAGTGGTTGGCGTTACCGCCACCGGGGTGGCGGGTGGAGCCCGTGAGGGCCGCGGACGAGGGGGCGGGCTATTGTTACGCCCGGCGTTTCACGGCGAGGTTTCTCGGGCTGGATGAACCCTGGCTGCAGGATGACAGGGTGGAGGCGTGGGCCGGAGATGTGTTTGTCGGCCTTGACCTTGTCGGCGGTGCGGTCGCCCGGAGGCGCTCCGTTTTGGACGCATGGCGCCGACATGGCGTCAAGGTGTGGTTTTTCGTTCACGATCTTCTGCCTGTGAGACACCCTGAGTGGTTTCCGCCAGGAAGCCGGGAGGGATTCGAGCTGTGGCTAAAGACGATCACGGCCATGGACGGGGCATTGTGCAATTCAGAGAGCACGGCGAATGATCTCAGGGCCTGGTGTGCCGAGAATAACGTGAGACGACACCGTGCCTATCAGATCGCGGTTGTGCCGATGATGGCCGAGCTCGATGGGGTGCAAATGGCAGGGGTTCCCGATACAACGGTGGATGCGGTCATGGCATCCATGAAAGGGCGTGTCACGTTTCTGATGGTGGGGACCATTGAGCCGCGAAAGGGCCATCGCCAGGTACTAGAAGCCTTCGAGGAGTTATTGCAGGAGGGTACCAATGTTTCGCTGGTCATCGTGGGCAAGAAAGGGTGGATGGTGGAGGAATTGGTGACCCGCATAAAAGAGCTGGCCAAAGGCAACGACCACATAGCGTGGCTTGGTGCCGTCAGTGACGAGGCTTTGGAGAGGGTCTACGGTTCGGTCAGTTGTTTGATCGCGGCATCCGAGGGTGAGGGGTTTGGGTTGCCACTCATCGAGGCCGCAAGACATAAGTTGCCCATCATTGCGCGCGATATCCCGGTTTTTCGGGAAGTGGCAAGGGGCCGGGCATTTTACTTCTCTGGTACGGGGCCTCAGGAACTGGCAAGCGCCATAAAGGATTGGCTCTCCTTGTATGAAGCCGGGGACCATCCGGCGAGCACGGGAATGCCATGGTACACGGCAAGGCAAACGGCCGACCGGATGGTAGACATCCTCACCGGAAAGGTCTCAGAGACGGCAGAAATGCGGCCCGGAGAACCGGCAGAGGCCGTGAAGATGGCGAGTGACGGTTTCAGTGCCTGCAACACAATCCGAGCTGAAGGGTAACATGGCGCAGGGCTTGAGGAATCAAAGGACAAAATGAAAAAGGCATTGATCACCGGTGTAACCGGCCAGGATGGGGCGTATCTAGCAGAATTTTTGTTGAATAAGGGGTATGAAGTGCACGGGCTGAAGCGGCGCTCGTCGCTTTTCAATACGGCTCGCATTGACCATCTCTACCAGGATCCGCATGAGGCGGGTACGCGGTTTTTTCTGCACCATGGCGACTTGACCGATACCTCCAGTCTTCAGAGGGTTATCCAGGTGGTGCAGCCTGATGAAATATACAATCTGGCCGCGCAAAGTCATGTTGCGGTGAGCTTCGAGGAGCCGGAATACACGGCGAACGCCGATGGGCTGGGTGCCTTGCGTATCCTCGAGGCCATCCGGATGCTGGGGTTGCGGGACAAAACGCGTTTTTACCAGGCCTCCACCTCCGAGCTTTTCGGCAAGGTGCAAGAGGTTCCCCAGCGGGAGTCGACACCGTTCTATCCGCGCAGTCCGTATGCCGTCGCCAAGCTCTATGCGTACTGGATTACGGTCAATTACCGAGAAGCCTATGGTCTCTACGCGTGTAACGGCATTCTTTTTAATCACGAGTCACCCTTGCGCGGGGAAACCTTTGTGACGCGCAAGATCACGCGCGGACTCGCACGTATCGTTCTTGGACTGCAAAAGCGCCTGTATCTTGGCAATTTGTCTGCGGCGCGGGACTGGGGCCATGCGAAGGACTATGTCGAGATGCAGTGGCTTATGCTTCAGCAACAAAGACCCGAAGATTTCGTAATCGCATCGGGCGAGCAATACACGGTGCGGGCCTTTGTGGAGGCGGCCGCTGCCGAAATGGGGCTCCGTCTGCGCTGGGAGGGTGAGGGGGTCGAGGAGCGCGGCATCGTGGCGGGATTCGATCCGGTATGCGCCCCGAAGGAGGTCAATAAGCTGCCGGAAATTGGCGACGATATAATCACTGTAGATCCGCGATATTTTCGGCCATCCGAGGTCGAATCACTGCTCGGCGATGCCCGTAAGGCACAGACAAAGCTTGGGTGGACACCAAAGATTTCCTTTGGAGACCTAGTGCGGGAGATGGCGCAGGCGGATCTGAAGGCCGCTGAGTGCGAGGAGATGGTTCGTCGCCACGGGTATCCTGCTTACAATTACCACGAATAG
>JAJZZU010000440.1 GCA_021797365.1 Pseudomonadota bacterium
GGGCGATGAATTTACGATCCTCCTCCAGGATCTGGCCTCGGTCGACGACATCACACGCGTCACCGATAGGCTGCTTGGCGAAATCGCGCGGCCCCTGTCTCTCAAAGAGACCTCCGTGCATGTGACTGCGAGCATCGGCATCACCGTCTTTCCATTCGATGATACAGACAGCGAAGGGCTATTGCGAAACGCCGATGTCGCCATGTACAAGGCGAAGGAGGCCGGCGGGAACATGTATGCCTTCTATGCGGCCGCCATGAGCGCCGAGATCAAGGAACGACGCGCGATCGAGGAGGGTCTGCGCCGCGCCCTGGAAGGCGACCAACTGCTGCTGTATTACCAGCCGCAAATCGATCTTCGTACCGGCGCAGTGGCGGGCGTGGAGGCCCTGATTCGTTGGCAACACCCCGAACGTGGGCTGATTGCCCCGGGGGCGTTCATAACCATCGCCGAGGAAAGCGGGCTTATCGTCGCCTTGGGTGAATGGGTTTTGAAGAATGCCTGCCTGCAGAGTCAGTGCTGGAAGGCCCGCGGACTCGCGGGCCTGCGGATAGCGGTCAACCTGTCTGCCCGCCAATTCAAGGAGCGCGATCTGCTGGCCACGGTGACCCGGATTCTCACGGAGACGGGACTCGATCCGGCCACGGATCTACTCGAGCTCGAGGTGACCGAAACCACGCTCATGGATGACATGGGCAAGGCCGCGGCGACCCTGGGGGCGCTTCGCGACATGGGCCTTAAAATCGCCCTGGATGATTTTGGTACCGGGTACTCGAGTCTCAACTATCTCAAACGCTTTCGCATCAACACCCTGAAGATCGACCAAACCTTCGTCCGCGACATCGCCCGCAATACCGAAGGCGCGGCTATTGCGTCGGTTATCATAACGCTCGGCCACAGTCTCGGCCTCACAGTGGTTGCCGAAGGCGTCGAGACCCGCGAACAACTGGAGATCCTGCGGGCTGCCGGGTGCGACGAGATCCAGGGCTACTACTATAGTGAACCGCTTCCGGCCGCCGCATTCGAGGAGTGGCTCGCGGCCTATAAGCGTAAGGCCCGGGGGTAACGCGCAAGTCCGAGCCCGACCCATCAAGAAACGGAAGCAGCCACGACGCCCGACGCAGACCAGACCGCATCAGCGCCTCCCCATACGCACCGTCGCAAAAGGCCGCGCTTGGTCCCTGGCTGTGCGCCATCGGGATTCATCGCAAGCCTCGGCGCCACGGATCACAGCCCCGACCGAGGCCGGTGTGGAGCCCGGGGTCCACCGCGCCATCCCGCCGCCCTGCCTTCAGCGCCAGCCCGCGCCCTCCAAAACGGCGAACGGCTGGGGGTTGCGCAACAGCCGGCTGCACTCCTCGGCAGGCACGGGGCGCGAAAAGTAATAGCCCTGCAGGGCATCACAATCCAGGGCGACGAGACGGCGTACCTGAGATGCGGTCTCGGCGCCCTCGGCTACGACATGCAAGGCGAATGTATGCGCGATCTGGATGATGGTGGCGGTAACCGCCTCGTCACGGACATCGGCCCCCAGGCGTTGCACGAACGACCGGTCGATCTTTACGACATCGAGCGGGAAGTCCCGCAGGTAGCCGAGCGCGCAGTAACCCGTCCCGAAGTCATCAACGCTCGCGCGCACGCCTCGCCGCCGCAACTCCCGCAGGAGATCCGTGGTGTGATCGAGGTCGCGCATAATGACGCCCTCTGTGATCTCGATCTCCAAAAATCGCGGCTCTAGACCGGCCGCCATAAGGGCGCGGTCGGCAATGCCGAGCAGATCGCCGTGATTGAACAGTCGCGCCGAGATATTGACCGCCATGGTGATACCAGGCATGCCCGCGCGCTGCCAACTCGCGGCCTGAGCGCAAGCGGTAGTCAGCACCCATTCCGTGATGGGTACGATAAGCCCGGTCTCCTCGGCGATGGGAATGAAGCGGCCGGGCGGTACGAGCCCAAAATGCGGATCCTGCCAACGAATGAGGGCCTCGACGCCGAGAATGCGCCCGGTCTTCAGACACACCTGAGGCTGGTAGTGCAGTACGAACTCCTGCTGCGCAAGCGCGCGATGCAAGGCATGCTCGGTGGCCAGGCGCTGCGCGGCATCCGACGACATATGCGAGCGGTAACGGGCCGCCATGTCCCCGCCCTCTTCGCGGGCCCGGGCCGCCGCATTGTCGGCGTGTTGCAAGAGCGTGTCGGGGTCCGTGGCATCCTCCGGGTACAGCCCGATACCCATGCTCGCCGTCAGGAAAAACTCCTTTCCGTGGGCGACCACCGGCTCACCGATGGCGGCCCGCAGGGCCGATATGAGATCATCAGCCCCGGTTGTGGCCTCCACCTCCTGCGCGACCACGAACTCGCTGCCGCCGGTATGCGCCAGCAAGCCGCCATCGGCCAACGCACCGGCTAGCCGGTGGGCGATGATCTGCACGATGTCATCGCCGGCCCCATGGCCCAGCGTCTCGTTGATACGACTGAACCGATCGATCATAATCGTCACCACGGCCAGACGCGCGCCCTCCCCGCACGC
>JAJZZU010000441.1 GCA_021797365.1 Pseudomonadota bacterium
CAGACGAGCGCCAGCCGTCGGCTGACCCAACTCACATCGCGACCACTGCGGCGCGCCACCTCGCGCTCGCTCAGACCCTGGCCGTGCACGAGTTCTCGCAGCAGCAACGCTTCTTCGAGGGCCGCTACCGGTCGACCGTGAACACGCGCGAGCACTGTCAGCAAGGCTTGGGCGAGATCGCACGCCCAGGATTCCACACACGCGGTGTCACGCCCGAGTCGGCGCAGGGCCAGGATGCGCCGGTAACCGTCGATGAGGATCAGGCGGTCGCCGCCCTCGTCGCGCACCACGATGCACGGCAGGAGTTGGCCGCTCTGCTCAATCGACCGGGCCAGCGCCTCAACCGCCCGCGGTTCCTGCAGTCGGGCGTCGAGAAACCGCAGGTCAAGGCGGTGGAGATCGACTTCCAGCACGGGGGCTACGGTATCCATGACGAAAACGGTACCCGCCTGACCCGCGAATGCCTATCACGTCCTCTCTTTGCAAGATCGCGGTGAAGACGACTCAAGGGCTCTAACCCCTTGACAGAACGGTCAATTCCACCGTGCACGCGTCACTCTTTGCAAGATCGTTGCCTGTGGCAGGAGAGAGCCGGTAAATGCCGGAAACAACAGGGATATTTGCCGTTGACACGTCCATCTTTGCAAGACGGCGGCGCGCGTCGCGCCGGGCCTGTTTGTGGCGATTATCGCGGGTATAGGCGTCATGGGCCTTCCGATAGGCCCGCCAATAGTCCGGGTGGCGGTTTCGCCAGGCCTCCTGGGCGCGGGTCTGGTTCTCGCGGTAATCGAGGTCGGTTGCGCGCTTCTTCTTTTGCCACCGCTTGCGCCGTGCGCGCTGACAGGCCGGTGCCGAACAATAGCGTGGGTCACGGACCTGCGGGCGTACCCGAAAAGCCCGCCTGCAGGCGGCGCATCGTGCCGTGGGCATCGTGGCTGTCCCCCTATCGCCAGGAATCCTGGCAGACAGAATGCCGAGAACCTGGGGCAGGTCAATGCACGACGAGTAGGAATACCGTAGGACCCGAAGGGAATCCGGGATGACTGGTGCATACCGTCAACGGCCGTGGGCGGGTCCGTTTGCGTGAGCAGGGGGTGGGTTCATTCGCGTAAGCGTCAAGGCACCAGACTGAAAACCATCTAATTGCCCACGCCTAAGTACATAGCAGCCTGCATTGACCAACCCCGGCCCAGTCACATCCTTTTCCATGAAGCCCACAGCAATACCTTCAGTGGCAAGCAAGCGCCCATACCGGGCGGCGTCCGACACCTCGCGCCCGACCATGATCGGTCGCTTTCGCGTTTGCCATTGCTGCTCTAAAAGATCTGCCTCCAAATCCAAGTAAGTATCGCCATTAAAGATGAATACATGGTCTGCTGTAACGTGCTCCATGGCCAGCCGTACGCCCCCACCCGTGCCCAAGGGTCTTCTTTCCACCGCGTATACCAACTCCATGTTCCCATGCCGCAGCCCAAAATAAGCGCTGATCTTTTCAGCCATGAAACCTATTGACAACACCACCTTCGCAAACCCTTTCCCGGCCATGGAATCGAAAACTATCTCAAGAAATGGTCGGCCCGCTATTAATGCCATAAGTTTAGGCGCATCGGCCATCACTTGACGCAACCGTGTCCCAAAACCACCAGCTAGAACGATAGCCTCCATCACGCGACTGGCATAAACAAGGCCCGCTCCACAAGGCCACACAAAATATGTCCAAGCAAAGCATGACCTTCCTGAATCTTCTGTGTGTCAGCACTTGGCACGCTCAAGCGGTGTTCACACAAACCATTCATGGGGCCTCCGCAATTACCTGGCGGCGCGCGGCCGTGTAGTTGAAGAATAGCCCGGCCAGGGAACCGGCCGCCACCGCCCACACAGGCTGGTGGACCATGAGAGGAACAGTCAAGACCAGCGCGATATAGACCCCGTTATTGACAAGCCACCCGAGGGTATTGGCCGAGACATACAGAACCCACTCTCGGGCCACGGTGCGGCGACGGGTCCGCTGGCCAAAGGTCCAGGTGCGGGGTTGCCAAGCCACGTCACGCAGACCGCCACCGCAAAGGCCACCAACTGGGCGGCAATGGCATTGATGCCCGAGTTCGTAAGCCCTTGCACGATCCCGGCATCTACGAGAAACCCCGCCGTACGGACGGCCTCAAACGCCAGAAACTGCCGACGTGCGGACAGTAGCCGTCCTATCGCCATCCGGAACCTTGTGCCTCCCCTCCTTAATTATCGCACGGAGTGTAGCAGAATCACCTGTGCGCCCGCACTCCTGGGTGGACGAACCGACCAAGGGGGGCTTAACCGCTATGACTACCCCAACATCCCCATCAGATCCTCAGTCTGGAGATGCGTGTTGCGCTTAAGTATTTGCAGGGTTTTGTGCGCCCGCCCTGTGTCAGCATTGTTGTCGTATACTTTTTCTGAAAGTCGCTCCTAAGGGTTGGGGAGGGCATTACTCCGATGCGGAAGTTGACCCCCATGGCACGAGCCCACTTCTGGCGGCCATTAAAAATGA
>JAJZZU010000442.1 GCA_021797365.1 Pseudomonadota bacterium
GCATAGGGGTGGCGTCGTCGGAAGAGGGTGCCGCGGGCTGCGAGGCGCTCCGCCAGATGGCCGAGGAGCGACTGAAGCGCGCCGTGGCCCTGGGGGGCAACCGGGCGAGCGGCTCGGCCTTGAGCGATACCCTCGGCGGGGCCGAGGAGTTGGTCCTAGACGGTATCGTCGTGCCCGAGCCGCCAGGGGAGTCTGGGGGCGACACCGGCCCTGAGGTCTTGTTCGAACCCGAATTCATGCCCGAGCCGGTCGTCCCGCCGGCATTTTCCGTTCCCGGACCGGCTACCCGTGCGGTCGCGATGATGGGGCTCGACCGCGCCGTGTGTTATCTCCGGGACGGGCGGGGGGCGGAGCTCGAGCCGTTTTTGGATCTGCTGGCATCGGAGGTCGTGGTGTTGCTCGAGTTTCTGAACGCGCGTCGCGGCCTGGGCCTGAATCCCGTCATCGCCGCCTTGCGTCAGTCGGTGCACACGGATCCGGGCGTTTAGTGCGCCAGCGGCGATGCCCATCATGGCCGAGAACCGGGGACCCGTCGGGCATGATCGATGCACGTGCCCCCGACACGGCAGTGGGCCGGCGGACGGGAACCTGGGGCATGGTTACGAGTCCTACCAGAAAAACAGGTAGAGGCGCCATTGGAAAGTGAGCAGGGAGATCGTGGGTCCCGGTGTACTCGCGCCGGGGCCGGAGGAAGTCCTTCTCCGAGGCGCGGCCGGGGTGTCGTGGCGCCCTGTGCGCGCCAGAGGCGCAGGGTGGGGGGCTGTGCCGCGCCGGCGGTGGCCGACTGTTTCGGGTCTATGTGGCGTGATGCCCGTCCGGCATGAGGGCGCGTCTCACTTATCTGCGGCTGGCGATGGTCGCCGCTCCGGTGTTGTTGTTTGCGACCGGATGCGCCCATGCGGCGGCCAAGGCCCTTCCAAAGGCCGGATGGCACGGTGAGTTCGGGGCCGGCCTGTCGTCGTCTTCGGGGGTTGCGCTCACCACCAGCCTGAACTCCACCGATCGGCTTCGCGACACCGTCGGCCTGTGGAGCTACGGCGGGGACCTAAGCTACAATTATTTTTCCTACAACGGCGTGGCGGACGTGAACCGTCTCGTTACCACGCTGCAGGTGCGGCGCAGCTTCAAGTCGGCACCCGTGAGTTTCGTCGTCGGTAGTGTCCGCTATGACCATAATCTCTTCGATGGCTACGATCATTATTTCGTGGAAATGGTGAATGCCGGCCGGACGGTCGTTGCTACCCGCACCATGCATCTCAATCTCGAAGCCGGCGGGGGCGCCCGGCAGAACTACTATCCTACGGAGCGCCCCGCGCAAGATGAACCGGTCGGCGACGTGGCGATGAACTATGTATGGCATCTGCACCGGGGGACGCGCTTTAGTGAACACCTGAGCGTCATGGGGGCGCGTAGCGGGACGCTCGTCACATCGACCAGCGGGGTGACGACCACGCTCATATTCCATCTGGCGCTCAAATTCTCGGAAGAGGTCGTCCACTATACGAGCCTGCCGTCCACGGCCCTCGTCCACTATGCCACTACCACGACCTTCACCACGCTGAATCTCATCTACCATATCGGTTAGCGGTTGCTCGGCAGCCGCAGACCCTGAAGGGACATGCCCGGGGCCCGCTTATCGTGGCGCGCCCCGGTTGTCCGGTAGGCCCGGGACCACGGGGTCGTGGACGGGCCTTGTCCCGTGACCCCGTGGGCCGGCATGTATCAGGCGTGCAGGCGGTTGTGGGTTTCGCGGACGGCGACGGCGATCCACAGGCCCGACCCTGCCACCAGCGCCGCCGTCAACCAGATGGCCGGTTGTGTCTGCCGGGTCTGCGCGGCAACCAGCCCGAGCACGATGCCGCCTATCGCATAGCCGGTGTCGCGCCAGTACCGGTAGACGCCGAGGATACGCCCCCGTTCCAGCGGGGGCGCCAGATCCGACATGGCGGCAATGAGGTTTGGATATAATAGCGCCATACCTATACCCATGATGACCGCGGCCATGAGCCAGTCGCGGAATGAGCGCTCGACCGCCACCCCGACCAGCGCCAATGCCAACAGCAAAAAACCCGTCACTACCGGCATCTTGCGTCCTATGCGGTCCGCCAGATGTCCGGTGGCAAGCTGCGAGAGGCCCCAGACCATGGCATAGAGCCCGGTGATCCAGCCGATTTGCACCAGGCCCAAGCCGTGGGTCTTGAAAAAGACCGGAAGCAACACCCATACCAGGGTGTCGGCGATCTTATTGGCGACCCCGCCCTGGCAAATGGCGCGGTAGGTCGGGTCCTTGAAGGAAACCCGCACAAAGCCATCCCAGAGTGATGGGCTCGGGGCGTGGGCCTCACCGGTCGCCTTGTGGGCGTGTTCGGCCCGCACCCATGGGATCGTATCCTCGACACGCGTGAGTACCAGCAGGGCGCAGGCGATAGTCGTGAGACCAAAGACGAGCAGCGTAAGCCGTGGCCCATAGGAGAGAGCGGCATAGCCGGTGCCGAGCCCGGCCATACCCACGGCGATGTAACCGAGC
>JAJZZU010000443.1 GCA_021797365.1 Pseudomonadota bacterium
GCGCCACCATGAAAAGCCCCCCGATGGCGGGGGCGGACCAATGGAGCGCGTGCAAATAGAGCGCAAAGTCCACGACAAGCGCCCCTTGGCCCACGCTGCGCGCAGCCCGAATAATGATCAAAAACCGTGCGTCACGCGTGAGTCGCGCGTATCCCATGGAAAGACTCGTCCTCAAATAAATCGGTGAGAAATAAGGCGTTACTACAATGTCTTAATCTTGTTTCTTACCCTTATCCGCGCGCTGGCGGAAGATCGAGGCCGTTTTGACGGGCGAGGTACGTTCAATCGGGGCCGAAGAGGCGCTGCAATCGCGGTAATTGCTCCTGGGCGGTTCCGTAGAACACCTGCCCCTCGTACACCGTTATGGGGGCGATGCGCACGCCGAATTGCGTCTTGGCCTTATCGGCCGCCCCCGGTCGACTCAAGTCGTGTTCCGTGAAAGTTATGTTGCGTGCCGCAAACCACGCCTTCAGCGCCGCGCAATCCGGGCACCCGGGGCTTGTGTAGAGGTCGATCGTTTTGGGCAATTCCCTTTCTCCATAGGCCGGGCCTCGACCCGCACTGGGCCAAGAACAGGGGTGGGGGGGGTGGGGACGCCATCATGACCGAAACACCCCATGACGCATGCGGGGATTGTGGCACCCGCAACCTCAAGGCAAAACCGCCCTTAGGCGGGCTGGCGCTGAAAAAGCCCCCGCCACCAGCGCTTGCGGCTCTCCGGCAAGGGCCGGGGATCGACCAGCGTTTCCGGAGGCATGCGTGTCAGTAGCCATCCCGGGAGAGTCTTTACGCCGGAGCTGCCGCACGAACTCCCCAGGTTGTGCGGGTCGAAGATCTTGATGAAGCTCGGCTGTGCCTTATCGTCGGCGTAGACGATGCCACAGTAGTCCTCGCGATGCTCGCGCCGCAAAAGCGTATCGATCTCCTCGGTGAACCGTATCAAGGTCTCAGGGTCGGCCACGTCGGTGGGCACCGGTTCACCGATCGCGTAGATATACCATCCCTCCGGACGCGCGCGGATCGTCGCCCATAATTCCGTGAGCTGGGCCCAGCTCACGATACCGTTGAAAGGGCCGGTCAACGCGGCGTGAAAAGTATTTCCTGTGATCGTCTCCGTCATCGAGTTTCCTCCGGAAGTGACACGCCCCGCACGATCATGAGGCTCGTAGTGCCCGCAGCCGCATACCTCGTGCAAAGGCCGCTGGCGCCGTTTCGGTCGCTGCCAAAAAATATCGCCGTTCACGACTGCCGGCGCTTCTCCATCCTGACAGGACAGGTCCTGATGCCCAGTATCTGGTAAAGGCCGCAGAACCCCACAAGACCCGTGATGAGAGGCAGGACGCCAATCCATCCCCAGGGCGACCAGCGACCGGTTACGGCCAGTGCGATCAAGACAAGTCCGATGATGACGCGAATGACACGATCCAATAGTCCTTCATTTGTGCTCATTTATCATGCCCCTCCGTGATGGCCTTGCGCCTTGCATTATCGCGCAAAAATTGTGCAGGGGATATGTGCCGGGCTGAGCATGCTCTCTACGACCTTGATAGGGATCCGGCCCGGCACGACGAGGCGAGACGTCGGCCTCCCGATGGGAATGGCGACCGCTAAGGACTCAAGGGCGAGTGGGCATTAACTCGCCTTATGTTATCACGTCCATTACTTTACATAATATACATTATACGAACCGACGAGGACACGTCTGGGGGGGGTACCCCGGGCGCCGGTCCGTACGGTCGCAGGCCTGGCAACACGCGAGCACGCATCTCTTAGCGCATCCCTCGTGGTACCGAAGGATCTCTGTACGGACGGGATTTCGTTTGGGGCTGGGGATGATACGGTTCGCCGGGGGTGTTGCCTGGGCCACGTTGGCCCAGGCGGAAATGCGAAGGCAGAAACTAAAGGTGCGGCCTATCAGTCATCACCGCGATCATCGTGATGGTCGCGGCGATCATACTGATAGTGGTAGTCGCCGCACCGGTAACATCCGCGATGCTCGTAGTCACCTGGCGGGGCAAAGAAGCAGCCGGCTAGGAGGCTCGTTCCGGTCAGGATGAGCAGACCACGAGCCAAGATTTTCGGAAACCGCTGCGATTTCGACATGATGGACTCCTCGCTCCTTGGGTATGCCCGTGGGGGTGTTTTCGATGGGTGGGCGCAAGCATGGTAGACGCAGCCTTCGGGCGAGCCAAGGGTCCATGAGTGCCGGCGCCCATCGGATCGATGAATGGAGTGGCAGACCAGACGGCGCGCCCCCATATTGCGCCGTACGGGTCCTGCCCCGCTGGATGCCAGTTGTCCGCAGCGAGGCTAGGGCCTCTCACGCCTTTTTGTGAACCAGGCAGGCCCCCTCCCCCATCCACTACGTGCCTTCCATGTTGCGTGCCGACAGGGATCATGTTGCGTGCCGACAGGGATCATGTTGCGTACCGACAGGGATCGGGGCGTACAGCTCGTGCCGGCGGGGCGGGTCGGGGGCCGAGCCGAGGACGCGGCTGCGGGGATAGACGGAGGCCGGGGCCAT
>JAJZZU010000444.1 GCA_021797365.1 Pseudomonadota bacterium
TTTTGTACAGCCTCCAGCATCGCGCCCTTCAGGGACTGGTGGACACTCCAGTAGCTGTGGTCGGGAATGGTGTCGATGCGCGTCCAGTAGTCGGCCTCGGTGAGCTTGTTGCGCCACTCGCTGCCAAAGCGCACGTCGAACAGGCTGCTCCATTCATGGGCAAGAAAGGTCGCCACATGCACGCCGTTGGTCACATGTCCGACGGGGTTTTCCATCCATGGGATCTGCGGCCAGATGTAGGCCTCCATGCGCGAGGCGACCCCGCCGTGGATGCGACTTACGCCATTGTGCAGACGCGATGCGCGCAGAGCGAAAGCGGTCATGTTGAATCCGCCCTGACTTATGGGGCTCGATCCCAAAGACTTCAGTTCATCGAGGGTGATCCCAAGATCGGCGACATAGGGTTCGAGGTAGCGCCCGAACAGTTCCTGGTCGAAGATGTCATGGCCGGCGGGCACGGGTGTATGGGTGGTGAACACCGTGCCGGCCGCCACGACCTCCAGGGCACTATCGAAATCGTGGCCTTGGGTCGTGAGTTCGCGGATACGCTCTATGATCTGGAAGGCGGGGTGGCCTTCGTTGATGTGCCAGACGGTGGGCGCAAGACCCAACGCGCGGAGCGCGCGCACACCGCCTATGCCCAGGACGATCTCCTGACGCAACCGGGTGTCGCGGTCGCCACCATAGAGCTGACAGGTGATGCCGCGGTCGGCGCTGGTGTTTTCCGGGACATCGCTGTCGAGCAGATAGAGGCGGATGCGCCCGGCCGCCACGCGCCACACCTTGAGTGCCACGAGGCCCCCGGGAAGGGTGACCGACACCCGCAGCTCATGCCCCTCATGGTCGCACACCGGCGTCACCGGGAGATCGGCGAGCAAGGCCGGCGCAGTGCCGACGATCTGGTTGCCCTGCGCGTCTATGGTCTGGGTGAAGTACCCCTGCCGGTACAGGAGGCCTACGGCCACGAACGGGAGGCCCAGGTCGCTTGCCGCCTTGCAGTGGTCGCCGGCCAGTATGCCAAGGCCGCCGGAGTAGATCTGCAGGCTCTCATGGAGACCGAATTCGGCGCAAAAGTAGGCGACAAGATCGGTCCGCGGGTCGATGTCCGTACGTTTGGAGGACAGGCGCACGGCGTGATAGGTGTCGTATATGGACAGGGCGCGCTGATACTCCTCCAGAAACAGCGGATCCGCCGCGGCCTCGTCGAGCCGCGATTGCGCGACACGGCGCAGCATGAGTTTGGGGTTGCGCCCGCACTGCTCCCAGAGACCTGGGTCGAGGCGCACGAACAGTGCGCGGATGGATCGGTTCCAGCTGTAGAGGAGGTCAGCTGCGAGCTCTGTGAGGCGCGCCAATCTTTGTGGAATGAGCGGCTGGACTTCCAGGGGATAACGGGTACCGGGCACGTGATGACCTTTTGTGTGATCGTTGGGGTAGGTAACCTGATTCGTTCAGACTGGCCTGCAGGTATTATGCCACAGGTGGCGCATGGCCCTTAACCGTGTTGCGCGACGAGAAGCTTGGCGCTTGTGCTGATACGAAATATCACACTCGTATCATACAACCGCCGCGGATGGCAGGCGCGCCTTTGCTGGGCCCGGTTTGGTGCATAAAAATACCGATCGCCGCGTCTGCGGGCGTCTTGCGCCTGACGGTAAACGTGCCTCTGGTCGGTCTGCCCTGGTGCTCGTGACCATCCCATGGCCATAGAAAAGATGATGCTTGCCGCCCCCGAGGGGGTGGGCTGCGCACGTTTCGCTACTTGTCATGGACGGGCATGGCCCGTAACATGACTAGAGAAATGGCGCAGATTGTGCGTTCCGGGCACGCGGACTTCGGCAAGGGAGGGCAGTGCATGCCAGGCGGCAGGGCGGCGAGCGGCAGTGCGGACGCATGGTTCAGTCCGGAGGACATCTATCTCTTCCGCGAGGGGCGGCATGTGCGGCTCTACGAGAAGCTCGGCGCGCATCCGGTGCGGGTAGCGGCCGATACCGGTGTGCATTTCGCGGTATGGGCGCCCAATGCGCAGTCGGTGTCGGTGATCGGCGATTTTAACGGGTGGCGAAAGGATGCCCATCCGCTCAAGGTCCGCGACGATGGATCGGGTCTGTGGGCGGGGTTCATCGCTGGGATCGGTCGCGGGGCGCTCTATAAATATCACATCGTCGCGCGCGACAGCGGCTATGAAGTGGAGAAGGCCGACCCGTTCGCGTTTCGTGGCGAGCTGCCGCCGCGTACGGCGTCGGTGGTATGCGATGGCACTTATGCGTGGCAGGACGCGGCGTGGATGGCAGGACGCGGCGAGCGCATGGCGCTGACCGCGCCGGTGAGCATCTACGAGATGCATGCCGGATCCTGGCGGCGCGTGCCCGAGCAGGGCGGGCGCTGGCTCAGTTACCGCGAACTTGCCTTGATATTGCCGTCCTATGTCGCGGACATGGGCTTTACCCATGTCGAATTCATGCCGCTTACCGAACACCCTTTCTATGGTTCATGGGGCTATCAGACCACGGGGTATTTCGC
>JAJZZU010000445.1 GCA_021797365.1 Pseudomonadota bacterium
CCACATCTGGCCGGAAGAGGCGCGCTATGCCGATAGCCTGCTTGCCGAGCAACGGGCGGCGGAGTTTTTTGCCGATTGTCTCGCGGCCGGCACCGTGATGGGCATGAGTTATTCGAGCCCGCACCCCACGGCGGCACGTATCGCGCATGCCGCGCGGCGGGGCGACTGGGTCACGGGAAACGTGGTCATGACGGCGAACGCCCCCGCCGATCTCGTCGCGGCAAGCGTAAAACCGCCGGCCGATCTCGCCTCTCTGTCGGAGGCCCTGGGTCGCACGCATTACGCAATCACACCACGCTTTGCCTTAAATTGCCCAGCCGACGATCTCGCCGCCCTGGGCGCCTTTGCGCGCCATCAAGGCCTTGCCGTCCAAACCCATCTTGCCGAATCGATAGCCGAGGTACGGGAGGTCGCGCGGCTATTCCCACAGGCCCTCGACTACACCGACGTCTATGATGAGGCCGGCCTCCTTGGTCCCCGTACCGTGCTCGGTCATTGCCTCCATTTGAGTGCGCGCGAATGGCGCTGCCTCAAGGCACGCGGCTGCTGGATCGCGCATTGCCCATCGAGCAACGAGGCCTTGGACAGTGGCCGCTTTGATCTCGACAGCGCGCGGCGCTATCAGGTCCCGTTCGCGCTCGCGTCCGACGTGGGCGCGGGCCCGAGCCACAGCATGCTCCATGTCATGCAGAGATTCCGGCGCCAACACCAAGCGGCTGAGGTCCGCGTGGATCCCGAAGAGGCCCTGTTTCGTGCGACCCTCGCCGGCGCGCGCGCGATGGGGCGCGGCGCCGTGGCCGGTAGTCTGGACCCGGGGCGGCGCGCAGACTTCGTGCTCATGCCGCGCGGGGCGCGCGCGCAGTCGCCGCAGGCCTGGTTCGAAGATCTCCTGGAGGGCTCGCCCGATGAACTCGAGCAGCGCCCGCTTGGAACGTGGATCGCCGGGCACCAGGTTTCCACGGGCAGCGGCCGCATACCATTAGAGCCGACCTTGCCATGTTAGCGCAGTCGCATACCGCACTGATCACAACCCCGCACCCCGACGCTACGCGCGCCGGCCTTGCCATCTTACGCGCCGGAGGCAATGCCATAGAGGCGGCGCTGGCGGCGGTGGCCATGTTGTGCGTCATCTACCCGCACATGACCGGCCTCGGTGGCGATGCCTGCTGGCTACTCGCCCGCGACGGACGCGAGCCACTCGGTATCCTCGGCATAGGACAGGCGGCGGCCGCCCGGCCGCCCATGGTGGGGCCTGCCATGCGCGGCCCGGCGGCGGCATCCACGACCGCCGGCGCCGTCGATAGCTGGCGGCTCGCGCACCGCCTCAGCGGGGAGTCCTGGGCGGGGACCCTCGATTGGCCGGCCCTCCTGGGGCCCGCGATCGCCCGCGCCAAAGAAGGCTATACGGTGAGCCAATCCCAGGCCTTCTGGTACAAAACCCATCGTCACGCGCTCGACCCCCAACCCGGCTTCAAGGACACCTTTGAGCGCCCCGACCAACCGTGCGAGGCCGGTTACCGGCAGACGCAAGGCGCGCTCGCGGCGACACTTACGCACATAGCCGAACAGGGACCGCGCAGCTTCTATGAAGGCCCGCTCGCCAAGCGCCTGGCCGCCGGCCTGCGCGCCGCCGGAAGCGTGGTGACGGGCGCCGACCTCGAGGCGACGTATGCCACTTATGTGACGCCGCTTGCAGTTTCCTATCGCGACGGGGCGGCCTTCAATCTGCCACCGCCCACCCAAGGCGTCACGGCCCTGCAGATCCTGCACCTCCTGAACCGTTTCGAGATCCCACGGGCGCGCGGCGACGACACACGCTTTTATGTCCTGCTCATCGAGGCCATAAAGGCGGCGCTCGCCGACCGCAACCGCTTCGTGGCCGACCCCGCCTTCACACCCGTGCCCGTGTCCGCGATGCTGGGCGATGCGCCGCTTGCCGGCACCAGCACCGGGACGGCCGCTGCGCATGCCGAACACGCGACGCTGCCCGGCGATACCGTCTGGATCGGCGTGCGCGACCCGGCCGGGGGCTGTGTCAGTCTCATCCAGAGTCTCTTCTTCGACTTTGGCAGCGGCGTTGTGGTCGGGGACACGGGGGTGTTGTGGCATAATCGCGGGGCGGCGTTTTCGCCCATTGCCGATCATCCCAACGCCTGGGCCCCCGGAAAACGTCCCCTCCATACCCTGAGTCCCGCCTTATACTGCAAAAACGGCAAGGTCCGCGCCATCTACGGCTCACAGGGCGGCGATGGGCAACCGCAGGCGCTCGCCCATATCCTGACCCGGCTCGTCGACTTCGGTCTGGATCCTCTTACCGCGCTTGCGCGCCCGCGCATCCATGTAGGCCCTACCTTCCTTGATAGCCGCAAGGGCATTAAGATCGAGTCGGACGTCGACATCGCCGCGATCCGCGATCTGCAGCAATTCGGCTATCCGATCGAGATCGTGTCGGCGTTGAATCCGGGCACCGGCCAGGCCGGCGCCATCACCATAAACGCAAGCGGCAGTCTTCTGCTGGGC
>JAJZZU010000446.1 GCA_021797365.1 Pseudomonadota bacterium
TACCGGGATTGGCGGGTGCATTATCGGAATCGATAGTTTCGGACTGTCCGCGCCCGGAGCCGTCGCGGCCCAGCATTTTGGCTTCGAAGTCGCACACATCGTTGTCGCGGCCAAGGCGCAAATAAAGCACTCAATCTCGCGGCAGTGACGCGTAGCAGCGATATCGGTGCCGCTGCTTCCTTGTGCTCCGCCCCTGCGCCGTAATTAAGCCGCTGTTAAAGTTCGAGTGGGTACCGACCATGGAGTGAATACCGCCAGAGCACCCAATGAGGAGTGGCGGTGATGGCGGAAACGAAGCTCTTTGAGGCGGCTTTGGGGATTGAAACACCCTGGCATGTACGGGATGTGGCCTTCGATGCCAAGGCCCAGACGCTGACAATTGCCGTGGACTTTATCTCCGGCAGTCGGTTTGGACATCCCGAAGTGGCCGGGGAACACCCCGTCCACGATACCACGGTCAAGCGCTACCGGCATTTGAACTTCTTCCAGCACGAGTGCTTCCTCGAGGTGCGCGGTCCGCGCGTGAGGCTTCCCGACGGGAGCGTGCGTCAGGTCGAGCCCGCCTTCGTGGGCAAGCTCGCCGGCTTCACGCTGCTCTTCGAGGCCCTGATCCTGGCGTTCTGCCGGGAGATGCCCTTTCGGGCCGTCTCGCGCCTCACAGGAGTCAGCCTGCACCGGATCATGGGCCTGTGCGAGCGCTACGTGGACCTAGCCGTGGCCCAGCAGGATCTCTCCGGAGTGGAGAGCCTGGCCATCGATGAGACATCCAAAGCCCGAGGGCATGACTATGTCACGATCGCCGCAGACAGCGCCCGCCGGGCCGTCATCGCCGTGACCGAGGAGCGCGATGCCAAGGCTATCGGCCGCCTGGCCCAGGAATTGAAAGCCCATGGCGGTGATCCCGGGGCTGTGACGCAGGTCTCGATCGACATGTCGCCGGTCTTCATCAAGGGGGTGGCTCGCCAGTTTCCCAATGCCCAGGTCACCTTCGACAAGTTCCCTGTCATCGCCCATGCCTCCCATGCCCTCGACCTCACGCGACGCGCCGAGCAAAAGCGCGACCCCGCCTTGAAGGGCCTGTGCTGGACACTCTTGAAGGATTCCCGCCACCTGAATGCTGTTGCCCAGGATGATCTCGATGCCCTCATGGCGAAGGTGACCACGAAGCGCACCGCTTAGGTCCGGGTATACCGGGAGCAACTCCGCGAGATCCTAAACCGCAAACAGGTCAACGTCGTACGCCTGATGTTGAAGCCGTGGTGTGCCAACGTCGCCCGCTCGAAGGTTGAGCCCATGAAGGCCGTGGCCCGCCTCGTACGATCCCACCTTGAAGGCATTTGTGCCTGGGCGCAAACGCGGGCCACCAACGGCTTCCTGGAAGCCTTGAATGGCCTCTTCCAGGCCGCCAAGCGCAAGGCCCGCGGTTATGGCCGATTCTCGACCATCCGCACCGTGATCTTCCTGATCGCAGGCCAACTCGACTTCTCGCAGATCAACCCGCATATGACGGGTCAACCCACATGAAATTTGACAGAGCAGACAAAGTACCTCGGGCCCAGAAGGGAAATCCGCCGAAGTTCCGTTTCCGTTCCCCGTACACGCGTGCCAAATGAATGGCGCTCTTGCCCTTGATGTACCCGACCACCTGTGAGACTGCGTACTTGGGTGGAATCGATATCATCATGTGCACATGATCCGACATCAGGTGGCCCTCCTCGATCCGGATGCCCTGCGTTCTGCCAGATTGCAAAAGACCTCGCCTAAATGTTACCGCAATGGTGCGTCTAGCGTTCTTCGGCGACACTTCGGGATAAACATCCCATGATATTGGCGCTCCCACTTCGAGTGGCTGGAGTCTTGATACTCATCCATCGCGACATGTCCATGCGTGAGCTCGGCGGCTCACAAAGGCGAGTTTCGTCGATGGACTCCCTCTATTTGTCACACTTTAGCTGCCTCCCCGGCAGGGCCGGGGGACCTCCTTTTGTGGGCTAGCCAACGCCCGCCCGCAGGTCGGCGCGCAAGGCGCCACTTGGATGTGCAGTTTGCATCAATTCTATTGTCGGCTAAAGGTAGCGTCAGCAGTGGATTTGTCAATCCGAATCTGTACCTCGCTATAGGCGGCCTTTTCCATAGTGCCCTGAGGATCACCACAACACGGGAGGGCCTCGTTAAACCAAACTCCCACGTGACACTGGATCGCGTTGTCGGTATCAATCGCGTGCAAGACACGGATCGTGACCGGTCCGTCAGCGGCGTAGCCCGCCAAAGGCATCGCATTTACACCCAGACCCTCAATCTCTCGTTTCAGCGTCGCGTCGAAAGCTTTGGTTCGCCAAGCACGGAGCGTTCTAGAAAATGCGGGCATGCGTGCTTACTCGTCGAAAAACACATCCGTAATGGGGGCCGGCATCATGATCGGAATCCGAGCCTTACAGTTGGGGTACGCCTGTTCCACGGTGACCCGCACGTAACGTAAAGCACGAGGCCATATATGGGAATAGGCATTTGGGTCT
>JAJZZU010000447.1 GCA_021797365.1 Pseudomonadota bacterium
GAAAGGGACCGCCCACGACGTGCGCTACGACCAGCGCCTGCAGATAGCGGGCGATGGCGCCGAAGATGGCAAACACCGCGATGAATGCCAGGGTCTTCATGGGCGGCACCCATGGCGTGTGTTATGGAGTCTTCGGTCCAGGGAGTGGATAGGCGCTGCTGGTCGCCCCCTTACAGGCATAGCGCGGGCCACTTCACAATGTGTTCGGGGGGAACGAGCCCGCGCAGCGCGGCGAGCGCCGCGGCGACCGCCTCGGGGGTGTCGAAAAATTCGATGACGAGCGGCAGGCGCGCGGTCATACGCAAAAGGTCGGCGGCATGGATCTCGCCATGGACCCCGAACCCGGCGACGCCGCGGAATACCGTCACGCCTTGGATCTTGTGCTGATCCTGGAGCAGGGCGAAGATCTGCTTCATGACATCGAGGCCGTCGGCGTGGTCGCCCTCGCGAATATAGATGCGCGCGATTTCAATCGCCTTCATGCGACTCCCTCCCCCTCACAGACGAGGCGCGCTCAGCGCCCCGAGAAGCACGCCACCAACCCCAAGGGCGAGTGACGTCGCGACATACGCAAGACCCCGTAGCACCTGTCCCTCTTCCACGAGCAGCAGGGTCTCGAGCGAGAAGGTGGAGAAGGTCGTGTAGGTGCCGATGCCGCCTACGATCACCCCGGTGCGCAACGCCGCACTCACTGGTACCCCGTGGACGAGCGTGTAGGAGAGGAGGCCTATGAGAAACGAGCCCATGACGTTGATCGAGAGCGTAGCCCACGGGAAGTCGCGCCCGAGGAGGCGTTGGACCACGAGGTTCTGTCCATAACGCAACCATGCCCCAAGCACAGCAAAGCAGGCGATCCACACAAAAGTCACCGGTCCTCCTCGGCGGCCGAGACGCGGGGTTTGGTCAGGCCCATGGGGGCGCAGGATCGATCGGGGGTGGCGAATGGATAAGCGCACCCACATTTCCGATACCCGGAAATCGTAGGCATCATCAGCCGCGAGGGCGGTTATAGGTAGGCTGCCATCTCCCGCAAGACGCCGGCCAGTCTACCGGCGGCAAGCCACGGGCGCAAGCCTGAGCCTGCCTGATGCGCCGCCGATACCCGTGTGCTGTGCCCCGCCCCCATCGCTGCGTGAGAATGAGGTTAACCAGAGAGTCGCGCCATGTGCGTCTCCTGCTCGGAGAGCTTGTGCAGGCGCTCTTCGAAGTCTGCAAGCCGCCGACGTTCCTCGTCGACCACCGCCGCCGGCGCGCGCTCGACAAAGTCGGGCCGCCCGAGCTTGGCGCGCGCGCGCCCGATCTCGCGTTCGATCTTCTCGATCTCCTTGGCGAGGCGGCGCAGTTCAGCGGCCTTGTCGATCAGCCCTGCGAGAGGGATGAGGACACGTACCGTCCCGGCCAATCCGACTGCTGATTCCGGCGTCACGGTATCGGCGGCGAGGTGCGTGATTTCCGAAATCCGTGCGAGCGTCATGATCGTCCGCTCGTGGGTCCGTACGAGTTCCATCAGGTGCTGGGCGCCATCCAGGATTACCGGGATACGGGCGCTGGGCGCGATGTTGATTTCGCCCCGGATGGTGCGCACGGTACTGATGATGCCCATGAGTGCCTGCATATCGGCGGTCGCGCGTGCATCGATGCGGCTTTCGTCGCAGCGTGGGTAGGGGGCGCGCATGATGGTGGCCCCGCCGCGGCCGCATAGCGGCGCTACCCGTTTCCACAGGGTTTCGGTGATGAAGGGCATGAACGGATGCAGGAGCCGCAGGGCGGTCTCCAGTACGCGCACCAGTGTGCGGCGCGTGCCGCGGGCCGCGGGCGCGTCGGCGTCGGCGAGGACGGTCTTCGACCACTCAAGATACCAGCTGCAGTATTCATCCCATATGAAGCCGTAGAGGGCCTGCGTGGCGAGATCGAAGCGGTAGGTGGCAAACGCCTCCTCGACCGCGCGCTCGGTCTCTTGGAGGCGGGATATGATCCAGCGATCCCCGATGTCGAGGACATAATCCCCTTCATTGCCGCAGTCCGCATTTTCGGTATTCAGCAATACGAAGCGCGCGGCGTTCCAGAGCTTGTTGCAGAAGCTGCGGTAGCCGTCGATGCGCGCGCGGTCGAAGTTGATGTTCCGGCCCTGGGTGGCGAGGCTCGCAAAGGTCATGCGCAGGGCATCAGTGCCGTAGGGTGGTATGCCGTCGGGATATTCGCGTTCGGTGGCCCGACGGATCTCCTCGGCCTTGGCCGGCTGCATGAGCCCGCTCGTGCGTTTGGCGATGAGATCCGGGAGGCTTATGCCGTCTATGAGATCGATCGGATCGATCACGTTGCCGCGCGACTTCGACATCTTCTGGCCCTTGGCATCCAGCACTAGACCGTGGACATAGACCTCGCGAAACGGGACGTCGCCCGTGAACTTGAGGCCCATCATGATCATGCGCGCCACCCAAAAGAAGATGATGTCAAACCCGGTTACGAGCACGCGGGTGGGGTAAAAGCGCGCCAGGGCCTCGGTCCGGTCCG
>JAJZZU010000448.1 GCA_021797365.1 Pseudomonadota bacterium
TTGCCACGCATTGTCGCCGGCATTCAGCCAGCTCGGTGCAGGTATCAGCATAATTCCCCCAATTTGTGAAATGCGACCGGACCAAGGCAAGATCCGTGCCCACGACCGAGCGCGCCCGCGCATTCCCGAAAGGGAGGGCTGCTGTTGAGTTTGCAGGGAAAAATCGCGAGGGCGCCCCCACCATCTGCCCCTATATGGGGCATTTGGCCCGTAGTTATGCCCTGTTGCGGGGCATGACCCGCATTGGGTCGCTGGTATCCTGGGAGGGCGCCGGCATGGGCATAGCGTGGTCGTTGCCTGTGCCCGTGCCGGCGGACGCCCAGGCACCGCGCAAGGGCGGTGCGGCAGGGCAACCTTTGCTTGTCGTAAGCAGGGTCTTCCCCTACGATGCCCGGGATGCGATTTAGGGAAGAGAGGGTGGCGTGAGGGTTCTGGTGACCGGGGGTACGGGTTATATCGGTTCACACACGGCCGTAAGCCTCATGGAGGCCGGTCATGACGTGGTTTTATGGGACAACCTGTCGAACAGCCGCGTGGCGGTAGTATCACGCATGGCGGCGATCGTCGGCACGCGCCCGGCGTTCGTGCTAGGCGATGTGCGCGACGCCGCGGCCCTCGACCGGCTTTTGGGCGAGCAGGCCTTCGACGCGGTCATCCATTTTGCCGGTCTCAAGGCGGTCGGGGAGTCGGTGCGTAAGCCGCTCCTCTATTATGAAAATAACGTCCAGGGGACGATCACGTTGTTGCGCGCCCTGGATCGGGCGGGGGTGCGGACCTTTGTGTTCTCGTCGTCGGCCACGGTCTATGGTGACCCGGCGCAGGTGCCCATACGCGAGGACTTCCCGCGCGCCGCGACCAATGCCTATGGGCGCTCGAAGATCATGATCGAGGACGTGCTCGCCGATCTCGCGGCCGCCGATCCCCGCTGGCGGATCGCGCGCCTGCGCTACTTCAATCCGGTGGGGGCCCATGAGAGCGGACTGCTGGGGGAGGATCCCCAGGATGTCCCCAACAACCTCATGCCCTATATCTGCCAGGTCGCGGTCGGGCGCCGGGAGGCGCTGCACATCTTCGGGGGCGACTACGAGACCCCGGATGGCACCGGGGTGCGCGACTACATCCACGTCGCGGACCTGGCCTCGGGGCATGTCGCGGCCCTGCGCTACCTGCACACCCACGCGGGCATGCTCACGGTGAATCTTGGCACCGGCCGCGGTTACTCAGTGCTGGAGATGGTGGAGGCCTTCCGCCGGGCCTGCGGGCGGCCCATACCCTATAAGCTGGTGGCGCGCCGGCCGGGGGATGTGGCCCAATGCTATGCCGATCCATCGGCCGCCGACGCGTTTCTCCAGTGGCGCGCCACCTACGACCTCGACGCCATGTGTCGGGACGCCTGGCGCTGGCAAAAGCGTAATCCCACAGGTTACGAAGAGTAACGCGAGCCGGGGTGCGCCGCGGCGCCGGGCGCCAGGACCCTTTTACGGCCAGGCGTTGGTATCGCGTGGTGGATGGCAGCCGATCGTGTCACAGGTAAGGGTCTTGCGCGATGCTCTCCCGAGGGCACGTCACGCGGTCGGGGCATCCTTCGGTGCGTGCGAGGCGTCGCGGTCGTCGTCGCGCTGACAAAGCGAGAAAACCACGGCGCGCAGGTCTTCGAGTTGATAGGGCTTGGTGATGCACCCGCAAAAGCCGTAGGCCTTGTAATCCGCCATGATCGGATCGTTGGAGTAGCCGCTTGTGACGATGGCGCGCACCCCTGGATCAATCGCGAGCAGCGCCTGCATGGTCTCGTGGCCACCCATGCCACCGGGAACGGTGAGATCGAGGATTACGCCGTCATAGGGACGGCCCTCTTCGCGCGCCGCGCGATAGCGCTCGATGGCCTGCTGCCCGTCTGCCACCGATTCGATCTGGTAGCCGAAGCTTGCCAAGGCCTTGTCGGCAAATCGACGGATCACGGGTTCATCGTCCATGAAAAGGATCTTACCGGTGCCCTGCGGCGGTGTCCCGGTCTTGCCGGGCGTAAGCCCTATCGCTTTTTTCTCGGAGGCCGGCAGGTACAGACAGAAGGTGGCCCCTTGCCCGGGTTCCGATTGGACCGTCATATGGCCGCGGTGTTTTTTTATGATGGCGTAGGATGTGGCAAGGCCAAGCCCCGTGCCTTTGGGTTTGGTGGTAAAGAAGGGGTCGAATACCTTGCCTAAATGGGCCTTCGCTATACCATCGCCCTGATCTGTGATCGCTGTCCGTACATAGTCACCGATCAGGGGTAGACCGTTGTCGGGACCCAGGGTCACGTTCTCCGCAACGACATGAATGGTCCCGCCTTGCGGCATGGCCTGTTGCGCGTTCAGGATCAGGTTATTGATGACTTGGCTCAATTGGCCTTTATCGGCCTCCACCGGCCACAGATCCGCGGCAATAGAGGAGATGACCTGGGTGTTCGAGCCGCGCGCGGCGAAGGCCAGCCATTCCCTCAATACATTTCCCAATGAAAGCGTATTTTCGATCGG
>JAJZZU010000044.1 GCA_021797365.1 Pseudomonadota bacterium
GGCGAGTGCCGCCGCAGGGGTGAGCTTCGCGCAGGTCCCCGGTGCCGATGAGGCGGTCATCCTCCCGATTCAGGCGGCAATGGTCATGGCCATTGCCCGCGAGCACGGGGCCTCGGTCACAGAAGGTATTGTGGCGAAGTTTCTCTTGCCATATGCGAGTCTGACCGTGGGCCGCGTCGTCGTGGAATGGGTTGTGGGGTGGTTGCCTGGCGCCGGCAACGCGGTGAATGCAGCGACAGCCGCCGCACTGACGGAAACCATAGGCTGGGCGGCCGATAAGTATTTTGGGTCTTTTGTTCGCGCCTAGGTATTACCGCGTACACCCATTCCTTTTAGAAGACATGAGGGAGCAGCATCCGGTGTTGCTGGACAAACGCCACGACAGGAGTGCTACTATTGGGACAAATAAGAGCTGGCGATTTTCAAGGGATGCATGCCTAGCAAGCCGCAAGAGGGGGGAGCCGGAGCGCGCGGTATGTGCCGGGATAATGAGCACACAGATAGTGCTCCCCCGGCCACGCCGCACCTAGCCGTTGGAAGTTACAAAATCGTCTTTCAGGCCCCGCAGGGCGCCCACTTCCCCGAGTATGCCGGATCGGCGTGGCGGGGCGCCTTGGGCCATGCCCTCAAAAGGGCGCTGTGTATTACCCATGCCCCCGTCTGTAAAACATGCCTTTTGTATCACGCCTGTGGGTACGCCTATGTGTTTGAAACGCCGCCCCCCGTTCATGCCGGCAAAATGCGCCGTTATGATGCCGTGCCCCACCCTTTTCTCCTCAATGTTGTCGAAGACCAACATGTCGCACCCGGCGATACCTACCCGGTGGGGCTCACACTCGTGGGGCGCGCGAACGCGCACCTCGGATACCTGATCCACGCCCTGGCAGAGGCGGGGCGGCGTGGTGTCGGTACAGGCCGGCAGCCCCTGATCCTAGAATACGTCGCGCAAAAAACGAGTGCAGAGTGCGATACGACGATCTACGCAGCCGGGGGAACCCTTGAGGCCCACGCACCGAGCGAATGGCCCTGCCCCCCGGTGCCCTCGCGGGTCCGTGTCTTGTTTGAGACACCCCTCCGCTTGCGCCGTCAAGAGACGTACCTCGGGCCCACAACTCTGGGATTTGCCGACCTCTTTGGGGCACTGCTGCGCCGGATCTCGATGCTGACCTACTTTCACAGCGACACGCCCCTTGTGACAGACTTTGCAGGCCTGGCGCGCGCAGCAGAAGGCATAGGGTTTAGTAAGACCGAATTGGTCTGGCAAGACTGGACGCGGTACTCCAGTCGTCAGAAGACCTTGCTGGAGATGGGCGGCGTTATCGGTTCGGCGGACTTAGTCGGGCAGGATATCTTGCCGTTTTGGCCCTACCTCTGGCTGGGGCAGTGGGTGCACGCGGGAAAAGGTACAAGCATGGGCCTTGGGCGATATCGCCTGGAGAACGCGGCAAGCTTGTAAGCCCAGCGTATCAGTGCGAACGTCGGGTACGCTAGGCGATATATTCGGACTACAAAAGAGCGAGGGCACAGTGCCAGACATCAGGACCCGTAACGTATTGCTGTGTGTAACAGGACTCTCTCCCCAAGTGGTGACAGAGACGCTCTATGCGCTCGCTACACGGGATGTCCCATGGGTGCCAACCGAGATCCGGGTAATCACAACGATGCGTGGAGCCGATAATGTGCGGCTCAATCTCTTATCCGAAGAGCCGGGGTGGTTCCATCGGCTGCGCGCCGACTACCATTTGCCGCCGATCTCCTTCGACGCCAGTCAGGTGTACACGATCCCCGGGGCCGATGGTCGCCCTTTGGAGGATATCAGCACCGATGAGGACAATCGGCGGGCCGCAGACTTTATCGCAGATCAGGTCCGCGCGATTACGCTCGATCCCACCACGAGCCTTCATGCCTCCTTGGCAGGCGGACGAAAAACCATGGGCTATTACCTGGGTTATGCCCTGTCTTTGTTTGGCCGCCCCCAGGATCGCCTCTCCCATGTCCTGGTGTCGTCGCCCTATGAGTCATTATCCGAGTTCTACTACCCCACACCCTATGAGCGCGTGATTCACACCCGAGACTCCTCCCCGCAAGCCCTTGACTGTGCCAAGGCCACTATCCAGTTGAGCGAGATCCCATTCGTACGACTGCGTGAGGGGTTTTCCGAACGGCTCCTGAAAGATGGCGCACCCTTTACGGGGATTATCGAAGCCGCCAATCGTGCGCTTGCGCCGCCCCTGTTAAGGATCCATAAGGCGACCCGACAGGTTATCGCGGATGGTTGTGTGGTTGACATGGGCCCCACAGAAATGGCTGTCCTGTTGTGGTTTGCGCAGCGGGTGCTGGAGAACAGACAACCGGTCGATTGGACCGAAGATACCGAGGTGGCGGAGTTTCTCTGTATAGCGCGAGACCTGATGGGGCCCAATAGCGGGGCCATGGAAAGGCTGGAAGCCGCAATACAGGTGTGCCAAAAAGACAGCGACCATAGAACGGCGTTGCGAGACTACTTTCAACCGCACAAGTCGCGCCTTATGAAGGCCCTCACGAAGGCGCTAGGACCCGCGGCACGACGCTATGGACTAATCGGGGTAGGTTCCAGGGGCTACACCCAATATGAATTGCTGCTTGAGCCTGGGCAAATCGAGATTCTGGAATAGGGGGCCCAATACGATGACCACCCATACCCTTGTAAGCTTTTTGGGAAAAGGACAGAAAGATACTCGCTCGGGTTATCGCTTAGCGACGTATCGTTTTGCCGATGGCCAGCAACTGGAGACGCCGTTCTTTGGCATGGCGCTTGCCCGCCACATCAAACCTGATCGGCTTGTATTTTTAGGCACCAATAGCAGCATGTGGGATGCCTTAATAGAACATGTGAGCCACGATGGTCATGAGGATCTCCGCCTAGCTCTCATAGATGCGGTGACACGGGAATCTGTCGACCAGCCATTACTTGACACTGTCCAAGACGCTATTGGGACACTTCTCGATATACCAATCTCGTTAAGGCTCGTATCCTACGGACGAGAAGAACAGGACCAGCGAGACATCCTGTCTGTTATCGCAGACGCGGTACCTCGCGGAAAAGTGAGCTTTGATCTGACGCATGCCTTCCGACACCTAGGAATGCTCGGCCTCGTCTCCGCGTTCTTTATCGAGCGCATCGGAAGAGTTGATATCCAAGGGCTATTTTATGGTGCGTTGGATATGACCACGGACGGCATCACTCCCGTGTTGCGTTTAGACGGATTGTTGGCAATACAAAGGTGGGTCGATGCACTCGACCGCTTTGATGTCACCGGCGATTATGGCGTTTTTGCTCTCCTGTTAATGCAGGACGGCGTACCTGCTGATAAGGCGCGTTGCTTAGAAGAGGCGGCTTTTCACGAACGAACATTCAACCTTGCGGATGCCGTGCGCAAGCTCGGCACTTTTGCGCCTGTCTTGGATTCTCCGCTCCCTGGGGCTAGCGGCCTTTTTCAGTCGAAGATCAAGGAGCGACTTGCATGGGTCAACGAGCCAAGCTTGGCTGAACGTCAGCGCAAACTGGCCTATATCTACCTCAAGCGGAGCGACTATGTGCGCGCCGCCGTGCTGGGCTGGGAGGCCCTAATCACCCGCGAATGCGAGAGTCGTGACCTAGACCCCCTGAACTACAAAGAGGGGCGAGAGCCCGCGGAGGAGGCGCTTGAAACCGACATAAAAAGTGGCGATGTGCGCGACTGGCGGCACGATGCCTACAGGATGCTGAAAACCTTGCGCAACGCGCTCGCACACGGAAATCCTCCTAAAGACAGAAGGTTTTCCCGTCCACTGCAATCGGCCGAGACCCTGCGGCAAGAACTCGAGAGCGCATTCAAGCGGCTAATAGGATGATGAGCTTGCGAATACGTGACGGGAACGCCAAAGGACAGTCCGTGCAACGAGGGTCCAGATCATGACCATGGAAATCAGAGAATTTACCGTGCGTTTCCTAACACCCGCTTTTCTCGGTAATGCCGAGCAAGTCGGCCAGTGGCGCACGCCACCGTTCAAGGCGCTGCTGCGGCAGTGGTGGCGGGTAGTGTATGCCGCCGATCACAAGTTCGCCGTCAATGTGGCAGAGATGCGGCGAGAAGAAGGCTTGTTGTTCGGTCACGCCTGGCTTGAAAACGACACCTTTGAACGCAACGGCCGAACAGTCACGACGGCGGCTCGTAAGAGTCTGGTGCGGATGCGGCTCGATTCGTGGGCTGAAGGCAAGCTAGGCGCAAGGGGATGGCCGCGGCTGGCTACCGTTGCGCATCCGGAGGTGAGCACCGCCGTTGGCGCAGACCTCTATCTCGGTTATGGTCCAGTAACTCTGCAGCGCGGTGAAAGACAACCCACGCTCAAGGCCAATGCTGCCATTCAGTCCGGCGAATCCGCCACGCTCTCGCTCGCCATCCCCGATGAACATGCACCGCGCATCGAACGTGCGCTCGGTCTCATGGCTGGATACGGCACGCTCGGTGGCAGAAACCGCAATGGCTGGGGTTCATTTTCGCTCACGCCGCAGGAAGGTACACCCGCGCTGAACGGCGCGCCGCTGTTGCGGCCGTGGCAGGATGCCTTTGCGCTTGATTGGCCGCACGCGATTGGACAGGAGACGCAGCCACTGATCTGGCACACCGAACCCTGCAGCGACTGGAGGGCACTGATGCGCGAACTGGCGATCATCAAGATCGGACTGCGGACGCAATTCGTATTTCCGAATGTGAATCCGCCTCACCCAGAACCGTTGCCGCGGCACTGGCTTTCATACCCGATTACGCGGCACACGACACGAGCGTTTGGTCGCAATGCGCGGTTGCCCAACAGTTTGCGCTTTAAGGTTCGGCGCGCGCTCAACGATTCCAAGCAAGTCGTCGGCGTGATCTTTCATATGCCCTGCCTGCCGCCACGCGAATTCAACCCGCAATCAAAGGCGCTCATCGCAGTATGGCAATCGGTGCACGCCTTGCTCGACGAACTCGCCAAACCCGTCAACTCCCGTAGCTATGGTTCGGTCAGCGATGCGGATAGGCGCGCTAAGCTCAAACCACAGCTCGACGCCGTCACACTGAAACGAATCCCGGAGTAGGGCATGGCCGACGATCTAATCTGGCAAACCAAACTCGCTGCCCGTCTCCACGATCCGGCGGAGAAGGCGCTGGTGCTGCTGCGCGACCCAGCCGGTCACGAGGACGGCACGTCCCGCGCGCTCACCCGACTGTCGGGCCTGGGTGAAGTACAAGCTGACAACATTGATCCGGACAACGACGAAGTGCTGTCCACGGTGATTTTCCGAAAAGGGTTGCCGGTAAACGTCTATAAACTCGTGCAACGCGCCGACTGGTGGGCAGCAGCGGCGGACCGTCCCCAGTGGCCGATGCAGGAGAACACGGTTACCACCAAAAAAGGTGAGCAGAAAACCTTTTCTGTCGCACCGTGGGCGCAGGTACGCTGGGCGAGCAAACCGGTCGTTATTCATCCCCTGACAGGAGAAACGTATGATCTCGGTGAGTATGGCGGATTAAGTGACACCGACTTTAAGGACATAAAACGCCGGAGCTTCAATCATTTCTCGGCCCTACTGAAACAGCTAGGGGCGCAAGGCGACACCGCGCAAGACTTGCGAAAAACATTGCTGACCTACTGGCGATTCAGCCCCGACCTCATCGAAGACAATGACTTCGGCAAACTGGGCGCACTGTGGCGACTGCTGCCCGCAGACACCCGTATTCCCGATCATTCAATCTGGGATCACCTGGACCTCACCTCGGCCTTCGCAGGTGCATTTGCCGCCGACCCTGATGGTGAGGCTGCGCTGCTGGCGTTGTCCATAGGCCCGGTGCAGGGGTTCATTGCGACGGCACGCACCACATCCGACCTATGGGCAGGATCGCATCTGCTCTCGCGGCTGGCGTGGGAGGCAATGAAGCCGGTGTGTGAAGTGCTCGGCCCGGATGCGATTCTCTTCCCGCGTCTGCGCGGTATTTCGCAGGTGGATATCTGGCTGCGTGATGAGATGGATCTGCCCGATGAACTATTCGAGTGCTGCGACTGGATGCAGGGCGGTACCGACGCGAACCTGCTGTTCTCTGCCGCGCTGCCGAATCGTTTCGTTGCCATTGTACCTGCAAACCAAGCACGCGCGATTGCCGAGCAGGTGACGGCGGCGGTGCGCGGTTGGCTGAAGGCGCTGGGTGATGACGTGGTGATGCGCCTTCTGCACGAGGCGGGCTATGACAAGGAAACCACTACCACTCCCTATGAACAGATGAAGGCACAACTCGCAGGCTTTCCTGAAGTGCATTGGGCCGCCGTGCCGTTTTCGCTCATCAAACCTCGCAACAAGGCCAAACAGAGCGATCTCGATACGAGTGCACTGTCGGACGCTATGGCACCGTTCTTTGGTGTCGAAGCTGGGAAAGCCTGCGGGTTTCTCGACACGCCTACATGGCAGATTCTTGCACAGGAAATCGACTGGAACGACAACACCACATTCTTTGCGCCTAACCCCGGCGTGCTCTACCCGGCGGTTTACGACCTCGCCGAGCGTGTTATGGCGGCAGCGAAAAGTACGCGGGCGTTCGACCAGAGCGAGCAAAAAGGCTGGCGCTGTTCGCTCACCGGAGAAACCGAGTGGCTGACAACCGACAAAGACCAGCTTTGCATCCCTGCAGGCAAGCGCAGGAGTCGCAAGGACATTAGGTTCAAGGAGGGCGAGCATGTCGAAACGCTCTGGACGAAAATCGCCGACGAGAAACCTTCATGGGCCAAGAAGGGCGAGCACCTCGGCGCGCTGCCTGCGATCAAACGCCTGTGGCCAACGATCTTCGCGGAGCAAGTTGGTAAGGCGCTCAACCCAAAAGATGACGGCGCAGCGAAAGCCATCGGACGCTTTGTCGTGTCCACGCACACCATGGCGCTGGCTCGGAATCTTGAATCACTCAATAGACAATTGTCCAAATCGAATGCGCAAGATCGACTCAAAGGTCTCGTATTAGACGACGACCGAGCGCCCGCCTTGCCGCGATCACTCGCCAACTTGCGCAGTTCGCTCGCGGCGCGAATTCCCGCCGCTCTGGACCGCCTACGGGAATCCGAAGAGCACAACGACGAAGAACGGCTTCATCGGCTTGAGTCCGAAGTTAAAGGGCTGCTCGGTCATAAACCTGAAACTTACTACGCCCTGCTGATGATGGACGGCGACCACATGGGCCGCATTCTCTCGGGCGACGAGAAGACTTGCATCTCATACCGCGAGAGCTTTCATCCGCAGATACAACAGGGTTTCGATGAATGCGCCTGCAAACAGGAGCTTATCCGCGATTATGGCGCCCAAAAACGCCCGATCTCGCCCAATCGACATCTCGCCATTTCCGGCGCGCTCAATGACTTTTCCCAAACCGTGGTGCGCCATGTCGTCGAGAACGAGCATCTGGGCCGCGTCATTTACGCAGGGGGCGACGACGCACTCGCCATGCTACCGGTAGCCGACCTGCTGCCCACCATGCGGCGCCTGCGCCATGCCTACAGCGGTATGGTGCCGGAGGATGAGTCGGTCGATTGGGGCGAGCTGCGCAAGCGCGACAAGCTGGTCTGCAAGGGAGGGTTTGCGTATCTCAACGGCCGCCTGATGCGCATGATGGGCAAGCAGGCTACCGCATCCGCCGGTGCAGTCATCGCCCATCACCAGGCGCCGCTCGGCGTAGTATTACGCGAGCTTCGGGCAGCGGAAAAGCGCGCCAAGGCCGAGGGTGGGCGCGATGCGTTCTCCATCACCGTTATCAAGCGTTCCGGCGGCGCGCTTTGCGTCACTGAAAAATGGGGCGAGCCGGTGATGTTGCTCGACGATCTGCGCGCCTTTCTCGCAGATGAAAGCACGTCGCGCCGCGCCGTCTATCATAGCCTGGAATGGCTGACCGATCTGCCGGACCCGAAAGGCAAACCCGAGATGCTCGAATCGCTGCTCGCCTTCCAGCTCGCACGGCAATCCGCCGGTGAGCCCAAAGCGCAAGCGCCTGGCCTCGCCAAACGGCTTGCTACGCTCGCGGCGACGCAACAAAAAGACAGCCTCAAATGGCTGGAACACTTCCTCACCGTGGCCGAGTTCCTGGCCCGGGAAACCCGCAGCGGAGAGATCGAATGAGCCCTATCGAAGCCCGTTTCATCGAACCACTGGACGTACTCTTCCTGCGCGGCAACAAACTGTTCGGCGACCCCGGCAGCTACGGCGAGTCGCTGGTGCCCCCCTGGCCATCGGTGGTGGCGGGCGCGCTCCGCTCGCGCATTCTGGCCGACGATGGTGTGGACTTACCCGCTTTTGCGCGCGGGGAGGTGAAACACGAAACACTCGGCACGCCTCTCGCCCCCGGCAACTTTGCTGTCACCGCTTTTCACCTAGCGCGGCGATTTGCCGATGGTCGCGTTGAAACGCTGATGGCGCTCCCCGCGGACCTTGTCGTCACTGAGAGCGAGGATACACAACCCGTCTCGGTGCACTCACTCAAGCCCATACAACTCGCTCCCAGTCTGTTGGCGTCTTCGGCTTTTGTATCGCTTCCCGTGCTCGCGGAAACGACGCGCGGCAAACCGGCCAGCGGCTATTGGTTGACGGAAAGCGGCTGGAAGAAATATCTGGCGGGTGATACACCGCAAGCCACCGACCTCGTGAAGTCCAGCGCGCTTTGGCAGATTGATCCGCGCGTCGGCGTAGGACTGGACGTCGCCACCGGCCGGGCAGCCGATGGGCGGCTGTTCTCGGTGCAGGCAGTGGCGATGACCAAACGAGAGCATACGGCCAAGAATGGTTTTGATGCCGGCTTTGTTGCAACCGCTAGTGGCGCCGCACTGCCGAAAAGCGGCACACTGCGACTCGGTGGTGATGCCCGCGCCGCCGCCATCCATGCACTGCCAGATTGCCGTTTTCCTGAGCCCGACTACGTTGGGATCGCACGCGCTAAACGGTGCCGCCTTATCTTGATTGCGCCCGGCCTTTTTTCCGATGGCTGGTTGCCCAACGGCATCACCCAAACCGCCACGGGCGAGTTCCACTTGGATCTGCACGGGGTGCGCGGCAAACTCCTTTGCGCCGCGGTGCCCCGCTTCGAGGTTGTTTCCGGCTGGGATTTGGCGAAGTGGCAGCCCAAGCCCGCCCAACGTACCGCGCCCACTGGCAGTGTCTACTGGCTCGGCGAGCTCGACGCCACACCCGACGCGCTACGCAAGCTTGTGGAAGCGGGTTTGTGGCGTGCGCCGTGCGAAGATGCTGCCCGTCGCGCTGAGGGGTTTAATCGCATCACCCTTGCCGCCTACTAATCAAGGAAACCCTATGTTCGAAAAACACGCAGCCCTGTTCCTCTATGCAGTCAGCCCCGTCCACATGGGCGCGGGCCAGGCGGTCGGCGTCATCGACAATCCCATCCAGCGCGAACGTCACACCAGTCACCCATGCTTTGCCGGTTCCGGCATCAAGGGCGCGGTGCGGCATGGTTTTACCGCGATCGGTGGTGATGCAGTCCTCATAGACCGCCTGTTCGGTCCGGACGCTGGCAGCTCAGACCTGCACGCCGGAGCGATCAGCTTCGGCGATGCGCAACTCGTCGCCCTGCCTGTGCGTTCCCTGAAAGGCGGCTATGTCTACGCGACCTGCCCGCAGGCCATCGCGCGCGCGCAGCGCCTGCTTGGGTTGATCGGCATCGCGGCCGACTGGCCGACGCTGACCGTCGAGGATGAATGTTGCCTACTCGCCAACCCCGCGTTACTGTCTGGTGAACATCTGCATCTCGAAGCATTCGAGTACGCGGCAATTGATAAGCTATCCACGTCCGTCACAACCATCGCTGCCGATCTTGCCGTCAAGGCGCTGCCGGATGGTAACCCCTACGCTTTCTTTCGAGAAAAACTCAAGACCGATCTCGTCGTCCTCTCCGACACTGATTTTGCCTACTTTGCACAGAACGCCATGTTGGTCGAGACACATGTGCGCATCGACAGCGATACCGGAACGGCCAGCGATGGCGGCTTGTTCTATACCGAAAACCTGCCGCCCGAATCGCTGCTCGTCGCGCCTATTCTCGCCAGCCAGACGCGCACCGGCAGAAGAGAGGACGAGATGAAAGCGGATGAAGTGATGTTCAAAATGAAGAACGTCATCGACACCAAGATTCTGCAGATCGGTGGTGATGTCACTACCGGGCGCGGCTTGGTGTTGACCAAGCTCGTGGAGGGCAAGCAATGATCGCCACAACCCAAGGCAAGCGCCGCCAGACCCTCGAACAGCAGCGTGCGCAGGATGCGTGGGAAAAATGTGCGGCCTACACAAAGGAACACGTTAACATTACCAAGGGGCTGCCAGCGCTTATTATGAACAGCGGCCTTATGCAAGTTCTAGCGTTCTGTCACGAAAAGGGCGGCGCGAACGAGCAAGTAGCGCAACACCTACGTGCATGGCTGGGCAAACGTTTCAATGGCATCGATCGTGATCCCGGCTTTGAGTTGCTCATGCAGTCGCTCATGAAGGCCAAGCCCGGCGAATATCAGGCCATCACCGCAGAAGCGTTTGCGTGGCTGCGCTGGATGCGGCAAATGGCCGCCGCGCGCAAGGAAGGTGAGTGACATGCCGATTGCTGCTGTTCCTCGATATCTCCAAAAAGATGACTCGCAGTTTTATCTCTCGGCACCGCCGGGGCATCGCTTTATGCTCTACTTCGCAGTGTGGGGCGATAACCAGGAAACTGACACCGTCGATTGGCGCATGAAAGATCGGGTTCCGAGGATCGACAAGAAAACCGGCCAACAGAAAGCAGGAAAGTCCGGACCGGAATGGGATGACCTGCCGAACGACCAATACGCCTGTACTATCGCAGCCTGCAAAGCACCTTCGTTCGAGGAGGAAAAACCCAGAAGGACCAAGCCCAAGTCAGATCTAGGCCTCAAACCGTGGCAGCCTATGATGAAGGGTTTATGCGAACGTCAGACTGCGATCGCCAGAGCGTTCCCAGGCGAGGCGCTGCTCTGCCTTAACGCCCTCGCCACCGCCCCTTTTACCACCGGCCTCGGCAACGAGCACCCGCTGGAAAATGGTTTCGCCTTCCTCAACCCTTACGGCCTGCCGTACCTGCCCGGTTCCGGCGTCAAGGGCGTGCTGCGGCAGGCGGCGCGTGAACTGGCGAGCGGCGACTGGGGCGAGGCGCATGGCTGGAAAGAGGACAAGTGCTACACGGTCATGCACGGTGGTGGCGAGAAACGCTGCGCCGCGCTCGACAAAAACAAACAACCCGTGACGTTCTCCATGCTCGATGCGCTATTCGGCAGCGAAGCCCCCAACGGTGACACCCACCATCTGCGCGGCGCATTAGTCTTTTGGGATGTCGTTCCGCAAATCAAGGGCGACAGCCTCGCGGTCGACATCATGACGCCGCATCAAAGCCATTATTACCAGCCAAAGAAAGACCAGCAAGGAGCGGCGTCTCCCCACGAATCCGGCCAGCCCACTCCCATCAGCTTCCTTACCGTGCCGCCCGGATCGGCTTTCGTGTTCCATGTGCAATGCGACCTCGCGCATTTGCACCAAGTTAGACCGGACATTGCCACGGGGGACCGCTGGAAAACCCTGCTTGAAGCGGCTTTCGCCCATGCGTTCCAGTGGCTCGGCTTCGGTGCTAAGACGGCGGTGGGTTACGGGGCGATGCAACCTGATATCGAGGCTAAAAAGCGCGCCGAGGCGGATTCTGCAAGGCGAGAAGAGGAAGCGCGCAGGGCCGAGGAAGAAGGAAGGCGGGCCGCCCAAAGAGAGGCCGAACTTGCGAGGCTTAGCCCCATTGAGCGTTCGATCCGAGAGCTCTTGGATACACGCCCAGACAGGCAGCAACCGGAGGTCTCCGCCGTCATTGGCGCGGTAAAACAAGGGCGTTGGACAGGCGATGAAAGGATCGCCGTCGCGCAGTGGTTGCTGAAGACCATGCAAACCACCAAAGGCCAGTGGAAAGAAACCAGCCAGGCGAAAAAACCGGAGAAGGATCGCGAGTATCAGAACACATTGCTGGTAAAATCCTGGCTCGGCGGAAAATAAGAACGTGGCTAACCTTTTTGTCACCCGCCATCCCGGCGCGCGCGAGTGGGCTGAGCA
>JAJZZU010000045.1 GCA_021797365.1 Pseudomonadota bacterium
TCTTTAAGGTGTGTGGGCAGTAATGGTGGATAAGCTAAAGCTGACCGCGGCCATGATGTTGCTGGCGGCCGGCGTCGTCGGTTACTACATGCTTGCAAACGAGCCCGAGCTGTGGCGTGTCGTGGCATTGTTGGCGGGCTTGGCGCTGGCGACGGCAGCGGTCATGCAGACGCCCACGGGGCGTTCGGCGTGGACGTTTGTCAAAGAGGCGCGGGTCGAGTTGAGCAAGGTCGTTTGGCCCACGCGCAAGGAAACGGTGCAAACGACACTGGTGGTTATCGTGCTCGTGCTCCTGATCGCGCTGTTCTTGTGGGTCGTGGACCTCGGCTTGATCAAGAGTGTCAGTATGTTAACCGGGAGGTCGTGATCCGATGGCGATGCGGTGGTATGTCGTGCACGCGTTCTCGGGATTCGAGAAGAGCGTCGAAAAGACCTTGAAGGAGCACATTGCGCGCGCCGGCATGCAGGATCTGTTCGGGGAGATCCTGGTACCGACCGAAGAGGTCGTCGAGATGAAGAGCGGTCAGCGCCGCACCAGCGAGCGGAAATTTTTCCCCGGCTATGTGCTGGTGCGCATGGAGATGACCGATGAATCGTGGCATCTCGTCAAGGCAGTCCCCAAGGTCAGCGGGTTCATCGGCGGCTCGGGCACCAAGCCTACCCCCATCAGCGACAAGGAGGCCGAGATGATCCTGCGCCAGGTACAAGACGGCGTGGAGAAGCCAAGGCCGAAGTTCTCGTTTACCAGCGGAGAACAGGTGCGCGTTATCGACGGCCCGTTCCTGGACTTCAACGGCACCGTCGAAGACGTCAATTACGAAAAGAGCAAGCTCAAGGTCTCGGTATCGATCTTTGGTCGCCAGACACCGGTCGAGCTGGACTTCAGTCAAGTCGAGAAGGCGTAACCGCGCCGGATCGCGCACATGAACGGGGGAGCCGGAAGGCGTTTGCACCCCACGAGGAGCCCATATGGCAAAGAAGATCGACGCCTACATCAAGCTGCAGGTGCCGGCGACAAAGGCGACCCCCGGGCCGCCGATCGGACCTGCGCTCGGTCAGCGCGGACTGAACATCATGGAGTTTTGCAAGGCCTTCAATGCCCGCACGCAGGGCATGGAGGAGGGGCTGCCGATCCCGGTGGTCATAACCGCGTATAGCGACAAGAGCTTTACGTTCGTCACCAAGACGCCGCCGGCAAGCATTCTGCTGAAAAAGGCCGCCGGCATCACGAGTGGCAGCAAGACCCCGCATACCGATAAGGTCGGCCGGGTGAGCCGCGCGCAGCTCGAGGAGATCGCACGCCTTAAGATGCCGGATCTCAATACCACCGACCTGGAGGCCGCCGTGCGCCTGATCGCGGGCAGCGCGCGCAGCATGGGTCTGGAAACGGAGGGCGTCTGATGGCCGAGATCGTGAAAGGCGGCAAGCGTCTACGGGCCCTGCGCCCACTCGTCGACCGCACCCGGCTCTATGGTCTCGACGAGGCCCTGGCGGTCGTGAAGAAGACCGCGAGCGCGAAATTCGATGAGGCAGTCGAGGTGGCGGTGAACCTCGGCATCGATCCGCGCAAGTCGGATCAGAACGTGCGCGGGTCGGCGGTCATGCCGCGCGGCACGGGCAAGAGCGTGCGCGTGGCGGTGTTTGCGGAAGGCGAGGCGGCCGCCGCGGCGCGCAAGGCCGGGGCCGATGTGGTCGGCTTCCAGGACCTGGCCGATCAGATCAAGGCCGGAAACCTCGATTTCGATGTGGTGATAGCGACCCCCGAGGCCATGCGCGTCGTAGGTCAACTGGGTCAGATCCTGGGTCCGCGTGGCCTCATGCCGAACCCCAAGGTCGGCACCGTGACACCCAACGCGGCCAAGGCCGTGGAGAATGCCAAGGCGGGCCAAGTGCAGTATCGCGCCGACAAGGCGGGTATTGTGCACTGCGCGATCGGCAAGGTGTCGTTTACGGAGGAGGCCCTGAAGGAGAACTTTCTGGCGTTGATCGCCGCCTTGCAGAAGGCCAAGCCCACGGCCTCCAAGGGGATTTATGTCAAGCGCGTCACCCTGTCTGCGACCATGGGTCCCGGGGTGCGCGTCGACCAGGGATCCCTGCCACAGTAAGGCAGGGCGGGCTGTCCCGAATACGGACAGATGTCGAAGACCGCCGGTGCGGAAACGCTTAATGTGGCCGGCGCAGATGGTGTCCGAGGCCTTTAAAGCCACGGGTCACTGGGCCCTCATGCCGAGGGAGCGAAGGAGGTGATTCGTTGAGTCTCAATCTTGAGCAAAAGAAGGCGGTCGTAGCCGAGGTCTCTGCGGCCATTGCAGGCGCGGAAGCGGCGGTAGTTGCCGAGTACCGGGGTTTGACCGTGGCGCAGATGACGAGCCTGCGCGCCGAGGCGCGCAAGGCCGGTGTCTACGTCAAGGTCGTCAAGAACACCTTGGTGCGGCGCGTGGTCGCCAACACGTCGTTTGCGTGTCTCGATGGCCATCTGAAAGGGCCATTGGCGTTTGCGGCGTCGTCCGATCCGGTGGCGGTCGCCAAGGTCCTGAGCGAGTTCGCGCGTGCCAACGACAAGCTCGTGATCAAGGTCGGGGCCATGGGCGGTGCGCTCATGACCGGCGAGCAGTTGCAGGCGTTGGCGCTGCTGCCAAGCCGCGAGGTGCTGCTGGCGACCTTGATGCGCACCATGCAGGCGCCGATCGCGCAGTTCGTGCGCACGTTGAACGAGGTGCCGGCGCGGTTCGTGCGGACGCTTGCGGCGATACGCGATAAGGCGCAGTAACGTCGCGCCTTCAAGGCTTTAAAGGTCAAGTCAATTTTCGAGGAGATAGCATCATGGCGGTATCGAAGGAAGAAATCCTAGACACGATCGCGAACATGTCGGTGCTCGACCTGTCGGCGTTGATCAAGGAAATGGAAGAGAAGTTCGGCGTGTCGGCTGCAGCCGCCGCGGTTGCGGTCGCAGCCCCGGGCGGTGCCGCCCCGGGTGCTGCCGCCGCTGCCGAGAAGGACAGCTTCGACGTGGTGTTGGCGGCGATCGGGGACAACAAGGTCGGCGTCATCAAGGCGGTGCGCGCGATCACCAACCTGGGCCTGAAAGAGGCCAAGGATCTGGTCGAGTCGGCGCCGGCGACGGTGAAGGAGGCAGTGGCCAAGGCGGATGCGGAGACCATGAAGAAGCAGCTGGAAGAGGCTGGCGCCAAGGTCGACCTGAAGTAAGGGTGGCTGATTGCCCCAGAAAATAGCGGTGACGAGAGGGTGATCGTCGGGACAGGCTGGTGAGAACCGGCCTGTCCGTCTTTGTTTATCGTTCGGAATCATCCGGATATCCAGAGCTGAGGAACCTATGAGCTATTCATTCACCGAGAAAAAGCGCATCCGCAAGAGTTTCGGCAAGCGCCCGAGCCTCTTGCAAGTTCCGTATCTGCTCGCGACGCAGAAAGAATCGTATCAGGGGTTTTTGCAGGCCGAGGTCGAGCGCACGCAACGCATCGATCAGGGGCTGCAGGCGGCGTTTAAGTCCGTGTTTCCGATCGAATCCTACAACGGCACGGCGGCCCTCGAGTTTGTGAGCTATCGGCTCGGAACGCCCTTGTTCGATGTCAAGGAGTGCCAGCAGCGCGGGCTCATCTACGCGGCCCCGCTGCGCGTGCTTTTGCGGCTCGTGGTGTTTTCGAAGGATGAGACGACCGGCGCCAAGTCGGTGCGCGACATCAAGGAGCAGGAGGTCTATCTGGGCGAGATCCCGCTCATGACCGAAAACGGCACCTTCATCATCAACGGCACCGAGCGCGTCATCGTCTCCCAGCTGCATAGGTCGCCCGGCGTGTTCTTCGATCACGATTACGGCAAGACCCATTCATCCGGGAAGCTGTTGTTCTCGGCGCGCATCATCCCGTATCGCGGTTCGTGGCTCGATTTCGAGTTCGACCCGAAGGATTTCCTGTACGTGCGCATCGATCGGCGCCGCAAGCTGCCGGCCACGACCCTTCTGCGCGCGCTCGGCATGACAGGCCAGGACATCCTGCAGACGTTTTTTGAGATGGATACCTTCCTGCTTGCCGACGGCAATGTGCGCCTTAAGCTCATCGCCCAGAGGCTACGCGGGGATCAGGCCGATTTCGACATCGTATCGCCTACGGGCGAGGTGATCGTGAAGAAGGATCAGCGCATCACCGCGCGCCATGTGCGCGAGATCGACAAGGCCAAGATGACGGAGCTCGCGATCCCGCCCGAACATGTCGTGTCGTTTCTGGCGGGGCGCCCGCTTGGCGAGGATGTCATCGATGCCGGCACCGGGGAGCTCATCGCCCAGGCCAACGAGGTAGTGACGGCAGACCTGATCCAGAAGTTCATGAAGGCCGGAATCGCCGAGATCCGCACGCTCTACACAAACGAGCTCGACCGCGGTTCGTATATTTCCGACACATTGCGGATCGATTCGACGCGCGATGCCATGGAGGCGCAGATCGAGATCTATCGCATGATGCGCCCCGGTGAGCCGCCCACGAAGGAGGCCGCGCAAAACCTCTTTTCGAGCCTGTTTTTCAGTCTCGACCGCTACGATCTTTCGGCAGTCGGGCGCATGAAATTCAATCGCCGCCTCGGGCGCGCGAGCGACGAGGGTCCGGGCATCTTGAGTCGCGACGACATCATCGACGTCATGAAGGTGCTGATCGGCCTGAAAAACGGCCAAGGCGAGATCGACGATATCGATCACCTCGGCAACCGCCGCGTGCGCTCCGTGGGCGAGCTCGCCGAGAACCAGTTCCGGATCGGGCTTGTGCGCGTCGAACGCGCGGTCAAGGAACGCCTGAGTCTGGCCGAATCCGAGAACCTGATGCCGCAGGAACTCATAAACGCCAAACCGGTGTCGGCGGTCATCAAGGAGTTTTTTGGATCGAGCCAGCTCTCGCAGTTCATGGATCAGACCAACCCGTTGTCCGAGGTGACGCACAAGCGGCGCGTGTCGGCGCTCGGACCCGGTGGGCTTACGCGCGAACGCGCGGGCTTCGAGGTCCGCGACGTCCATCCGACGCATTATGGCCGGGTATGCCCGATCGAGACCCCGGAAGGCCCGAATATCGGACTCATCAATTCGCTCGCGGTCTACGCGCGCACCAACGAGTACGGTTTTCTTGAGACACCCTATCGCAAAGTGGTCGATGGCCGTGTGACCGACAAGATCGAGTACCTATCGGCGATCGAGGAAGGCAAGTTCATCATCGCCCAGGCCAACGCCGCGGTCGATGCCGACGGAAACCTGACCGATGAGATGGTGTCGTGCCGCCATCGTAATGAGTTCACGCTGTCTGCGGTATCGAAGGTCGATTACATCGACGTGGCGCCGGCGCAGATCGTGTCGGTGGCCGCCTCGCTCATCCCGTTTCTTGAACACGATGACGCGAACCGCGCGCTCATGGGGTCGAACATGCAGCGCCAGGCGGTGCCTACCTTGCGCTCCGAGAAGCCGCTCGTCGGCACCGGCATGGAGCGGACCGTGGCGGTGGACTCGGGGGTCGCGGTGACGGCGCGACGCGGCGGACGCGTGGACTCGGTGGATGCGAGCCGTATCGTGGTGCGCGTCAATGACGAGGAGACCGAGACCGACAAGGCGGGTGTCGATATCTACAACCTCATCAAGTACACGCGCTCGAATCAGAACACGAACATCAACCAAAAGCCGCTGGTGCGCGTGGGCGACATGATCGCCAAGGGCGACGTGTTGGCCGATGGACCCTCGACCGACATGGGGGAGCTCGCGCTTGGGCGTAACGTCCTGATCGCGTTCATGCCCTGGAACGGATACAACTTCGAGGATTCGATTCTGATATCCGAGCGCGTGGTCGAGGACGATACGTTCACGACCATTCATATCGAGGAGCTCTCGACTGTATCGCGCGACACCAAGCTCGGGCCCGAGGAGATCACACGCGATATTCCGAACGTGGGCGAGGGCGCGCTGTCCAAGCTTGATGAGTCGGGGATCATCTATATCGGCGCCGAGGTGAATCCGGGCGACATCCTCGTGGGCAAGGTCACGCCCAAGGGCGAGACGCAGCTTACGCCCGAAGAGAAGTTGCTGCGCGCGATCTTCGGCGAAAAGGCCTCCGATGTGAAGGATAGCTCCTTGCGGCTGCCTTCGGGTATGTCGGGGACGGTCATCGATGTGCAGGTGTTCACGCGCGATGGCGTCGAGAAGGATGCGCGTGCGCGCCAGAACGAGGAGCAGGCCCTGGTCGGTATCCGCAAGGACTTAAACGACCAGTATCGGATCGTCGAGAACGATGCCTTCGGGCGCATCGAGAATCTGCTTTTGGGCAAGGTCGCGGAAGGCGGTCCCAAGGGCCTGAAGGCTGGCGACAAGGTCACCAAGGGCTATCTCGAGGGACTGAACCATGCGCAATGGTTCGAGGTCCGGATGCGCGATGAAGAGGTGAGCGAGGCGGTCGAGGCGATTCGCGACCACCTGGCGCAGCAGAAGATCGAGTTTGATGCAAGGCTCGAGGAGAAGCGTCAGAAGCTCATCGCCGGCGACGATCTGCCGCCAGGCGTGCTGAAGATGGTCAAGGTCTATGTGGCCGTGAAGCGCAGACTTCAGCCGGGCGACAAGATGGCCGGACGGCACGGCAACAAGGGTGTCATATCGCGCATCGTGCCCGTGGAAGACATGCCCTACATGGCCAACGGCGACACCGTCGACATCGTTCTGAACCCGCTTGGCGTGCCATCACGCATGAACGTGGGTCAGGTCCTGGAGACCCATCTCGGATGGGCGGCGCGCGGGCTTGGCAACAAGATCAATGAAATGCTAAAGCAGCACGTGGAGGCCGCCAAGCTGCGCGAGTTCCTGGAGAAGGTTTATAACGGCGGGGGGCAGAAGGAGGACCTTGCGTCGCTTGACGATGGCGATATCGTGGCCCTGGCCGGCAATCTGGTGAAGGGTGTGCCGATAGCGACGCCGGTGTTCGATGGCGCCACCGAGGAGGAGATCATGGACCTCCTGGAACTTGCCGATTTGCCGCGTACCGGCCAGACGACATTATATGACGGCCGCACCGGAGAGGCGTTCGATCGGCCGATCACTGTCGGGTACATGTACATGCTGAAACTGAACCATCTCGTCGATGACAAGATGCATGCCCGCTCGACCGGTCCGTACAGTCTCGTGACGCAGCAGCCGCTGGGCGGCAAGGCGCAGTCCGGAGGCCAGCGATTCGGGGAAATGGAGGTGTGGGCGTTGGAGGCCTACGGGGCCGCCTACACCTTGCAGGAGATGCTGACCGTGAAGTCGGATGACGTGACGGGCCGGACCAAGATGTTTGAGAACATCGTGAAGGGTGACCATAAGATGGAGGCTGGTATGCCCGAGTCGTTCAATGTGCTCATCAAGGAGATCCGTTCGCTCGGTATCGATATCGAGCTCGATCAAGGATAACCCGTTCTGCGATATTTGACCGCAAACGACAGGCCGCGACTGCGGCCGCGTTGAGGAGATCGACTTGAAAGACCTATTCAATTTGTTTAAGCAGGCAGGCAAGACCGAGGATTTCGATTCCATCCGGATCGGCCTGGCATCCCCGGACAAGATACGCTCGTGGTCTTTCGGGGAGGTCAAGAAGCCCGAGACGATCAATTATCGTACGTTCAAGCCTGAGCGTGACGGGCTGTTCTGCGCAAAGATCTTCGGCCCCATCAAGGACTACGAGTGCTTGTGCGGCAAGTACAAGCGCCTGAAGCATCGCGGCGTGATCTGCGAGAAGTGCGGGGTCGAGGTGACGCTCTCCAAGGTGCGCCGGGAACGCATGGGGCACATCGAGCTGGCAAGCCCGGTCGCGCACATCTGGTTCCTGAAGTCCCTGCCTTCGCGCATGGGCCTGGTCCTCGATATGACCTTGCGCGACATCGAGCGCGTGTTGTACTTCGAGGCCTATGTAGTCGTGGACCCGGGCATGACGCCGCTTGAGCGCAGTCAGCTCTTGTCGGAGGATTCCTATCTCGAGGCCATCGAGCAATATGGTGACGAGTTCGACGCGCGCATGGGGGCCGAGGCGGTCCGCGATCTTTTGCGCGGCATCGATCTCGCCGGAGAGGCCGCCAAGCTGCGCGAGGAATTGGGCGGCACGACCTCGGAGACCAAGATCAAGAAGCTCGCCAAGCGCCTCAAGGTCATAGAGGCGTTCCTGCATTCCGGGAACCGCCCGGAATGGATGGTCATCGAGATCCTGCCGGTGCTGCCGCCGGAGCTTCGGCCGTTGGTGCCGCTCGATGGCGGGCGGTTTGCGACCTCGGACCTGAACGATCTGTATCGGCGCGTGATCAACCGCAACAACCGCCTGAAGCGGCTCTTGGACCTGAACGCCCCCGATATCATCGTGCGCAACGAAAAGCGCATGCTGCAGGAGGCGGTCGACGCACTGCTCGACAACGGGCGGCGCGGCAAGGCGATCACCGGCGCCAATAAGCGCCAGCTGAAGTCGCTCGCCGACATGATCAAAGGCAAGCAGGGGCGCTTCCGGCAGAACCTGCTCGGCAAACGCGTGGACTACTCCGGGCGCTCGGTCATCGTGGTCGGCCCCGCCCTTAAGCTGCATCAGTGCGGTCTCCCGAAGAAGATGGCGCTCGAGCTCTTCAAGCCCTTCATCTTCAGCAAACTCGAGATGCGCGGGTTGGCGACGACCATCAAGGCCGCCAAGAAGATGGTTGAACAGGCGAGCCCCGAGGTCTGGGACATACTCGAGGAGGTCATCCGCGAGCACCCGGTGCTGTTGAACCGGGCGCCCACGCTCCACCGCCTGGGCATTCAGGCCTTCGAGCCCGTGCTCGTCGAGGGCAAGGCCATTCAGCTCCACCCGCTGGTGTGCGCACCCTACAACGCCGACTTCGACGGCGATCAGATGGCGGTGCATGTCCCGCTTTCGTTGGAGGCCCAGCTCGAGGCACGCAGCCTCATGATGTCCTCGAACAACATTCTGTCACCGGCGAACGGTGAGCCGATCATCGTCCCTTCGCAGGACATCGTGCTCGGGCCGGCAAACGCGTGGACTACTCCGGGCGCTCGGTCATCGTGGTCGGCCCCGCCCTTAAGCTGCATCAGTGCGGTCTCCCGAAGAAGATGGCGCTCGAGCTCTTCAAGCCCTTCATCTTCAGCAAACTCGAGATGCGCGGGTTGGCGACGACCATCAAGGCCGCCAAGAAGATGGTTGAACAGGCGAGCCCCGAGGTCTGGGACATACTCGAGGAGGTCATCCGCGAGCACCCGGTGCTGTTGAACCGGGCGCCCACGCTCCACCGCCTGGGCATTCAGGCCTTCGAGCCCGTGCTCGTCGAGGGCAAGGCCATTCAGCTCCACCCGCTGGTGTGCGCACCCTACAACGCCGACTTCGACGGCGATCAGATGGCGGTGCATGTCCCGCTTTCGTTGGAGGCCCAGCTCGAGGCACGCAGCCTCATGATGTCCTCGAACAACATTCTGTCACCGGCGAACGGTGAGCCGATCATCGTCCCTTCGCAGGACATCGTGCTCGGGCTCTACTACATGACGCGCGTACGCGTAAACGCCCTGGGCGAGGGCAAGGTGTTTGCGGACGTGGCCGAGGTGCATCGCGCCTACGAGAGCCGCAAGGTGGCGCTGCACGCGAAGTGCCGCGTGCGCATACCGGAGGTCACGATCGATGACGCCGGCAACAAGGTGAAGACCATAAAACTGGTCGAGACGACCGTGGGCCGGGCCCTGCTGTCGGAGCTTCTGCCAGACGGCCTCCCCTTTGCGCTGGTGAACCGCGATTTGAAGAAAAAGACCATCTCGGAGCTCATCAATGCCTGCTACCGGCAGGTGGGCCTGAAGGAGACCGTGATCTTTGCCGACCAGCTCATGTATACGGGCTTTGCATTCGCGGCGCGCGCCGGCATCTCGATCGGCGTGAACGACATGGTGACGCCTGCCGAGAAGGCCAAGATCATCGGGGATGCCGAGGCCGAGGTGCGCGGTATTCAGACGCAGTACGCGTCGGGACTGCTTACCGACGGCGAGCGCTACAACAAGGTGGTGGACATCTGGACCCACACCAGCGAGCGCGTGGCCAAGTCGATGATGGACAAGCTCGGCGTCGAAGACGTGGTCGATGCCACCGGCAAGACCGTCACCCAGCCGTCGTTCAACTCGATCTACATGATGGCAGACTCCGGCGCGCGCGGTAGCGCCGCCCAGATTCGTCAGCTCGCCGGCATGCGCGGTCTCATGGCCAAGCCGGACGGGTCCATCATCGAGACGCCGATCACGGCGAATTTCCGCGAGGGCCTGAACGTATTGCAGTACTTCATCTCGACGCACGGCGCGCGCAAGGGCTTGGCCGACACTGCCTTGAAGACGGCCAACTCCGGCTACCTGACGCGCCGGCTCGTCGACGTGTGCCAGGACCTAGTGGTCACGGAGCCCGATTGCGGCACCCAGACCGGGATCCGCAAGAGCGTGATCGTGGAGGGTGGCGAGGTGGTGGTGCCGTTGCGCGAAAGCGTGCTCGGGCGCGTGGTCATAGGGGACGTCGTCGACCCGGCCGACAACACCGTGCTGGTGGCGCATAACGCGCTGCTCGACGAACGCAAGGTGCGTCTGCTCGAGGAGCGCAATATCGATCAGGTGATCGTGCGCTCGCCTGTGACCTGCGAGACCCGTTATGGGATCTGTGCGTTGTGCTACGGTCGCGACCTGGGACGGGGTCATCTCGTCAACCAGGGCGAGGCGGTGGGCGTGATCGCGGCCCAGAGCATCGGCGAACCCGGGACCCAGCTCACCATGCGCACCTTCCACATCGGCGGCGCGGCATCGCGCGCCACCGCGGTAAGTGGGATCGAGATCAAGTCCAATGGTTCGGTGCGCTTCAACAACCTGAAGCTGATTCGCCACGCGAGCGGCAACAATGTGGCGGTATCGCGTTCCGGCGAGCTCGTCGTGCAAGATGATCACGGGCGTGACCGCGAGCGCTACAAGGTACCATACGGCGCCATCCTGAACGTGAGCGAAGGCGACAAGGTCAAGGCCGGGCGCGTGGTGGCAAATTGGGATCCGCATACCCATCCCATCATCACCGAAGTGGCCGGCAACGTGGCCTTCACGGACCTGATCGATGGCGTGACGGTCAACAAGCAGACCGATGAGGTGACGGGGCTTAGCACCTACGTGGTCCTGGATCCGAAGCACCGCTCGGGGGCCAAGGACATCCGCCCGATGATCGCGCTTTTGGATGGGAAGGGTAAGGGTCTCTTCATACCCGGTACCGACATCCCGGCAAAATACATGCTGCCGCCGGGCGCGATCATCACCGTCGAGGATGGACTCAAGGTCGGGGTGGGCGACGTACTCGCCCGCATCCCGCAGGAGAGCTCCAAGACACGTGACATCACGGGAGGCTTGCCGCGCGTGGCTGAGCTCTTCGAGGCGCGCAAGGCCAAGGATCACGCGATCCTGGCGGAGACGAGCGGTGTGGTGTCGTTTGGCAAGGATACCAAGGGCAAGCAGCGGCTGCTGATCACCGACAAGAGCGGCGAGGAACACGAATACCTGATTCCGAAGGGCCGCCATATCATGGTGTTCGAGGGCGAGACTGTGGAGCAGGGCGAGGCCATCGTCGACGGTCCCCCGGTGTCGTCGGATATCCTGCGATTGCTCGGTGTCGAGGCCATGGCCAACTTCATCGTGGATGAGGTCCAGGACGTGTATCGGCTGCAGGGCGTGAAGATCAACGACAAGCACATCGAGGTGATCGTGCGCCAGATGCTGCGCAAGGTGCGCATCATCGATGCCGGCGACACCCAGTTCCTGCCCGGCGAGCAGATCGAGCGGGCGCGCCTGCTGGACGCCAACGAGGAGGTGGAGGCGGCCGGGAAGCGGCCGGCCACCGGCGAGCGCCTGCTGCTCGGTATCACCAAGGCATCGCTCGCTACCGAGTCGTTCATCTCGGCGGCGTCCTTCCAGGAAACGACGCGGGTCCTGACCGAGGCTGCCATAAGCGGCAAGCGCGATCGGCTGCGCGGTTTGAAGGAGAATGT
>JAJZZU010000046.1 GCA_021797365.1 Pseudomonadota bacterium
GATCGCCAAGGTGATGGCGAGCACCATGGCCTGATGGAACACCACCACCGCACCCGGGGCCTTGGGGCGCAGGTTCACACCGTGGAACAGCAGGAACCCGACCGCGAACTGCGCGATCGCGAGATAAAACGCCACGGGATAGGCGGGCATCATCCATCCGAGGGTGCCCACGACCAGCAACGCCGCAAAAATGTGCACCGCAACCGTCCACTGCGAGGCACGCTTGGGCGCGACAAACGGCTCGATCGGTTGCCCGAAGCCGCGCTGGCCGGTGGTCATGCCACCCAGGAAGATCGCCAGAAATACTGCGTGCAGGGCGATGTTGGCATCGAGATACCGCAGGAAATGGATGTCCGGGTAACGCAGACCCACGAGATAGGATAGGAGCACGCTATAGGCCAAAAGCCCATGCGTGCCATGCACGAACGCCGGTGCCCGACCCGCCAGGACATGCAAGGTGCCCATGCCAAAAAGCGCGGTGGCCACGATCAGCGCAAGTCCTGTGATGGTTGCGGCGTCGGGATGCAGGACCACGAGCGCCACCCCGATCAGGCCCAGGGTCGTCGCTACCACCCTATGGGCCGCCTCCGGATCCCCGCGCACCAGGAGCGTCAGGATGTTGCGCGTATACGGCCAGCGGGTCCCCAAGGACAGCCCGAACCCGAACCCCTCGACGAGACTGCCCAACAAGATGATGGCGATGGCAAACAGCACCTGGGTGAGCATGAGCGCCTGCACCCAGGCCTCGCGGCCCATGGCTACGGATGTGGTGCCACGCCATATCCCGGCGGCGATGGCCACGAAAATGAGCCCCGCGATGAATACATTGGCCACGCGGACCGCGGTCGTGACCTCACCCTGCACCACATGGTGCTCGGAATTTTTATGTTCCATATCCTCCTCGTCGGCCCACCGGGGCTGCACGCGGACAATACCGCAAGAGGGATATTAAACCAACACCCCGCCGCCTTGCGGCGCGCCCGACCGGACACCCTTGAGTACGCCCCTGACGTCTAGTGCATGAGCCCCATGAGCATGGTGCGCGCATCCAGGGAATGGAACATCCACATACTGAGTCCTACGGCGATCACAAACAACGGAAAGGCCAGCACGAATGACACGGTCGTCCAGCGCTGGGTCGACGACAGGTTGAGTTGCAGCAACAGCACCAATTGCACCGCCACCACGAGCCCCGCCAGGCCCGACAGCACAAGCATGGTGTGGGGCGCGACCGCCTGGTGCCGGGCGATGTACAGCGCCACGGTCATGAGGATGATGGCGATCAGAAACGCCGCCCCATAGGCCCGGCCGCTTGCCAGCTGGACCTCGGGATGCTTCAAGGGATCATGGGCATCGTGGGCCATTACAGCATTCCTCGCAGATCGACAAAGGTGAACACCAGGACCCAGATGACGGCCTGGAAGTGCCAGAAGAGCTTCAGGTTCAAGAGCCGGTAGACGGTCTTGTCGGTGAAGCCCTGGGTGGCCACCTGCACGAACAGCACCGCCATCCACAAAAGCCCGAAGGCCATGTGCAGGCCATGGGTCATGACCAGCGCGAAAAACGCCGACAGATAGCCGCTGTCTTGCGGGTAGATGCCGGCATGGAAGAGCTGCGCGAAATCCTGGACCTCGAGCCCCAGAAACACCGCGCCCAGGATAAACGCCGCGCCCAGACCGAAAAGCACCCCGGTGCGATTGTTGTGCTTCAACGCCACCATCGCACCGCCATAGGCGAGCACGCTTGTGAACACCGCGAGGGTCTCGCCGTAGGCCGACAAGGGGTCCACCAGGGTGTGGAGGGTCGGCCCCCCGGCGGCGTTGTAGCCATGGCTCAACACCCCGTAGGCCGCGAACAGACCCGCGAAGATCATCGCATCGCTCAGCATGTACAACCAGAAACCGAGCGTACGCGTGGCCATCACATCATGGTGATAATGGGCCTCCCAGAGACCATCAGCCGCCGAATCCATACCACCGCTTGCCGTCGCCATCGCCTGTCCTCGTCCTCGCTACCAAACCATGATCGCCCGCTCGCCGCCCCAGACTCAGGGATTCGACTCCCGCGGACGGAACATATCGATCCCGCCGTGCGCCTCGCGTGACGCCTCGGGTGCGTTGCGCCAAAGCCGCCGCTCCGTCTCCTGCACCAAGCCGGCCTTCACCACATAGTCCGTATCGCGCACAAAGGAGCGCGCGATCACAGTCAGAATGATGGCCAGCAGCGACATGTCGGTGAGCCACCATATCCGCCATACGAGCCCGAAACCAAGGCCCAGGGCGAACGCCCCGATGATGAGCGGGACCGGGGTGTTCTTGGGCATGGGGATGTCCTCATAGTGGGCGACCGTCGCCCCCTCCAACCCCTGCTCGCGGCGCCACACGAGCTCATCGCGGGCATGCACGCGCGGCGTCACGGCATAGTTGTAGAACGGTACCGGCGAAGGCGTCAGCCACTCGAGCGTGCGTGCGCTCCCCCAGGCATCGGCACCCACGCGCTCGCTGGCGCGATCGCGTATGCTCACATAGAGCTGGCGCACGAAGTAATAGATCGACACGACATAAAACCCGATGCCGATCTCTTCGGCGATCTCAAAGGGCAGCAGCGCCGGATTGGAGAGATAATCGAGGCGCCGGGTCATGCCCATGAAGCCCGAGGTATACATGGGGATGAACACCATGATGGTCCCGGCGGTGAAGAACCAGAAGAAGCGCTTGCCCAGGGCCTCATTCAACCTGAAGCCGAAGACCTTCGGGAACCAGAAGGTCACGGCGCCCATGATGCCGTAGATCACCACCATCAGCATGGTGTGGAAATGCGCCACCACGAACACACTGTTATGGACGCTGTAGTTGACGGGCGGCATCGCCAACATCATGCCGGTGAGACCTCCGAGGAGCAGCATGAAGAGCGCGCCGACCGCCCACAGCATGGGGGTATCGAAGCGACTGCGCCCACGGTAGACCGTGAACGCCCAGTTAAAGACCTTCACACCCGTCGGGATTCCCACCACCATGGTGGCGATACTGAAGAAGGTATTGACCTGCGGCCCCGCGCCCATGGTGAAGAAGTGATGCAGCCACACCGACCACGACACCCCGGCGATGGCGAAACTCGCCGCCACCATGGTCGCGTAGCCGAAGAGCGGCTTCTCGGCAAACGTCGGGATGATCTCCGACATCATGCCGAACGCCGGCAGGATCACGAAGTACACCTCCGGGTGACCCCAGATCCAGAACAGATCCGAATACAGCATGAGATTGCCGCCAAGCCCGGCGGTAAAGAAGTGCGTCCCAAAGTAGCGGTCGGCGCCGAGCAGGCCCAGCGCCACACCGAGGACCGGGAACGAGGTGAGCGCAATGATGTTGGTGCTAAGCGCAGTCCAGGTGAAGATCGGTAGCCGCGACCAGGTCATGCCCGGGGCACGCATCTTGATGATGGTCGCGATGAGATTGGCCGCGCCCAGGGTCGTGCCGACACTCGATATCTGGATCGCCCACATCCAGTAGTCCACACCGACGCCGGGGCTGTAGGCAATCTCGGTCAAGGGCGTGAGCCCGACCCACCCGGCATGCGAGAAGTCCCCGACAAACAGCGACAGCATGATGAGCGCCGCACCCACCGCGGTCAGCCACAACCCAAGGGCGTTGAGATACGGAAACGCCATGTCGCGCGCCCCGATCTGCAAAGGCACGATGACGTTCATGAGGCCGACCAGGATCGGGGTGGCGGCGAACAGGATCATGATGGTCCCATGCGCGCTGTAGATCTGGTCGAAATGGTAGGGCACGAGATAGCCGTGCGCGGCCCCGAGGAAGCCCGGTGAGTGCGGCCCGCAGGCCAACACCTGCTGGGTGCGCATCATGAGCGCATCGATGAAGCCGCGAAACAGCATCACGAGCCCGATGATGATGTACATGACCCCGATCTTCTTGTGATCGACCGTGGTCAGCCACTCACGCCACAGATAGCCCCACTTGTGCCCGAAGGTGAGGTAGCCGAGGATGACCGCCCCGAGCACGGCCGCGAACACGAAAGCCCCGGCGATAATGGGGTTCTCCGGGATCGCCCCGAGCGATAGACGCCCTAAGAGCGGGCTCCAGGGTCCTTGCACGTTCACCATAATCGGACACTCCTCTTAAGCGAGAAACACTGAGCGACGCACCACGGTCGGAATCAGCCCGACGCACAAACCCTGAGATCTATGCGGCCCCGGGCGGCGGCATACGCGTGGTATAGACCTTGCCGTCAAGCACCCCCTTGATCACCTGATCGAAGAGGCGCGCATGGACATGCGAAAACGCGTAGGTCTTGCCATCGATATTCGTCGTGGGTCTGGCGAATTTGTTGAACTGCGCATAGTCCATGTGCCGCGGGGACTTCTGGATCGACTGCGTCCAGTGCGTAAAGCGCGCGGCACCCACCACATGCGTCTTGAACCCCATCCACGAGAAGCCGGCGCCGCTGAAGTTCGCGGAATAACCCTTGTATTGACCGATCTTGTCGGCCACCAGCACCTGCTTTGTGCGCATACCCGGCATGATGTCGATCATGCCCGCCAAGTTGGGTATGAAGAAGTCATTCACGACGGTGGCCGACGTCATGTGGAACACCACCGGCGTCCCGCGCGGGATCACGAGTTCATTGGCGGTGGCGATATGCTGCTTCGGATAGACGAACAGCCATTGCCAGTCGGTGGTGATGACATCGACGTTCAGGGGTTTGTGCCCGGGGCCGGCGGCCGATGCCGTCTTGGTCTTGATCATGCGGGGATCATAGGGATTGACCGCATAGGTCCCCTTATACGACTCGTAGCCGAGCATCGCCACGGTGAGCAACGGGATCGCCCACACTACCAATTCTATGAGATTCGAATGAGACCAGTGAGGGTCGTAGGCGGCGTTGGTGTTGGTCTTGCGATAGCGCAGCAGAAAATAGGTGGTGATGATCGCCGTGGGGACGATGATCCCGAGCATGACCGCGACATCGAGGATCGTGAATCGCAGATCGGCCGCCGACAAGGGCCCCGCCGGTCCGAAGATCAGGAATTGTCGGGAAAGGCCGTGGGCGGAACAACCGGAGAGAAACAGCAGCGAGAGAGGAACTAGGGACCGGGCGAGATGCCCTATCCTGTGTGCAATCGTATCGTACCGCCTAGCCAGCATTGTGACGCCTCCCGCGTGTTCCCCTGGGCGAACGGACAGGAGCCCCGATGCGGCGGGCCCCTATACATGATTCGCGCATATAATAATATGCGAAATCGCAAAAGGCCAAGAAGATTTTTGCCACAGTACCCATAAAAAAGATCGACGGGTCGATGGCCCGGGACCCGTCGCGCACGACCGGTCATCGCGGGCCGGTACCGCGGCAGCTGGGGGCAACAGACCGGAATGCCGCACGATTCGCCGGCATCCGCGATCCCTTGGACGGGCCTCCGGGGACGCGTATCTCTTGTCATCCCCGCCATCCCCCCGCACGCGATCGACGGCGCGGCGGTCCTCGCCCACAAACCGGCGCGCTATAAAGAGGCCGACGTTCCGCGGATGAGCACAAGGGGTAGGACCGTCATCACACGGCCCCCAACGACAACAAGGAAAGAGCGGTCGGCCCGGCGCGAATGGTACCTCCGTTGTTCCCGCGACCGGCCGCTCCCGTATTGATCCGACCAGACCGCGCTCGCGACAATCGGTGTCGAGTGGGCCGACTGGGGTCGTGTCGCGACCCACGCCCATGCGGGCGGCCATGCCCGCCATTCGCCCGGCAATGGGCGCAGCTCCGGGCGGGCATTGCGGGCCGAATGGCCGTGGCCGCAGACCACCCACAAGAACAACGATACGCCGCATCGTGGGCCGCATGGCCCATCCCGTTATTGCGGGAATCTCCTTGGCGTCGGAACCGCGCACGGCTCGTCCCGAGGATGACCACAAGCCCTGGCGGCACGAAGATCATGAGCGGCGCCGAGATCGACGGCGCAAACGAGGCCGGGACGTCCCGCAGCCCGACGCGAGCCCACACGCTGGCAGAAAACCGATGGCAAGCCCCCACGGACCGGCGCATATGAGCCCATAGTGCCGCCATCCCGGACGCTGTCTCTAAGAGCACCTGGCGGCCGGCCCCACGCCGGGGCCGCGCGACGCAAGAAGTCGGCCGCGGTCGCGGTCTTTGGTCTTCTGTCTCTCGCGCGGTATCGAATCTCGATTAGCGACATCAAGCGGGAATCCCGGGCGCCTGGCCCAGAAGATCAAGGCGCGCGCTCATCCCGCCAGGAGTCGTGGAACTGAAAGGGCCGAGGACCCAAGCCTTACCTGGCTCATCGAAGCCGCCCACAAGGCCCAAGTGATCACGAGAGGCCCAAAAACACAACGCGCGGCCGCGAGGACTAACCGGCGTAGCCGCTCGGTCAATCCGCCCGATCGATGCATCCGGAGCCAAAGGCACCCGCCGTTCGCCGCGCCCGCGCCGATCCGCCCCGGCAATCCCTCATCCGGACGCCTGCCGGGCCTCACCGCGCCCGGAGTCCCGCCCGGCCACGAAATAGTCCCACGCCGTCCGCTTTGCGGCCAACTTTGACAGCGATCCGCCAGACCTGGAAACAGTGCAACCGATTCCAGGATTTGAAACGGCCAACGCGACCGAAAAGAACGAACCGCCACGGCCCTGGTTCGTAGTTCACATCCAAGCGTAAGGGTAAGGCCGATCGTGCCAACGACCTGGTCCCGATGTGGCGCTATTCAGGCTCCAGGGGCTCGCACAGCGGTGCTGTCGATTCCACTTGACATAAATTAATAATTTTCGGATATATTTTCATAGAAATTTCTTCTGTTACTGAAAAGAAAATACCATGGCGCATTTTTGCGCCGCGTCAATTACACTACCGTCCGCTCCTGTTCTCAAATACGATCGAGAATGGAGAACGACGATACCTCGGCCATTAATAGGACGTTCCGTTGTCGGCCGAGTCGTGGTGGTTGGCGTTTGGCATGCGGCACAAAAAGCGACAAACACTATGACCCATCGAACAAAGAACCACATCGCTCAACGATGGGTACGGATCCATCATTTAACGGAGAACGTTCGACGTAACCGGAGGCATGATGTGTCTATAAGTTAACCATAGGAGAAGATTGCGCATGAAAATAATAAGCAGCATTACACTGCTGGCGGCCGCCATCGCGGTGTCGCCAGCGGCGCTGGCCCTGCCCATCATGATCGAAGGCGCGGGCGGCGGGGGGCTCAATCCATGGGCGTTGATCGCGAATGGCAATAGCAAGAAGGCGGTGACGCCCGCGGTATTCGGGACATACGGCACCACACCCAACTATGATGTCTACAGCGCTGGTATCAATCTCTCGATTTCGAAGTATGCGGAGGTCTATTATGCCCACCAGTCCATGGGCCTTCCGCAGTCCCTCACGAGCACCCTGACCTCGGGAGCCGGCTCCATCCTACCCGCTGACGTCGCGAACGAGAACAGCATCGATCAGGACATCGTCGGTGGTAAGTTGCAGGTCTACGGGGGCAACGGCGTCATCCCCGCCCTCGCCGTGGGCATGAATTACCATATGACATCGGCCCCCATCCCGCTAGCCCTCGGCGCCCATGCGAACGGCGCGGATTTCTATGTCGCCGGAACGGGAATCTATCCTTTGCTTGGCAGTCACATCATCTTGGACGCCGATATCTATATCACACGCTCCAATTATCTCGGCCTGCTCGGTCAAGGTGGCGCGGGTTATCGCAACTATGGGGCGCAAGGGGGTGCAAGTGTCGGCTATTTTGTGAGAAAGGACGTGGTGGTGGGTGCCGAGTGGCGTAGCTTCCCGGGCGACAACCTGTTCGGCGCCCAATCCTATCTGCAGACGGCGCTCCATGATCCCGGAGTGAATCTGAAACAAAGCGACTGGTATGACGGATTCATCGCCTACATGCCCAATCCACAGTTTTCTGTCGTGGCCGCCATCCTTGATCTGGGTAACATGGTCAATATCCCGGGCCACTCGGTCAACAGCAACCAGACGGGCTTTTATCTCAGCACGACGGCAGCCTTCTGACCGCGCGCGCACATGATGGGTCCTCCTCCCCGGGCTTCTCTCTCAGGAAGCCTGGATTGGCCCCACTCCGATGAGTGGGGCCTTTTTTTGTACGGCAAGATATAATTGTCGTTCAGCTAAGCCCGGACCGAGCACCCCTCCTTACGCCCGAGATGCCGCGGGATGGCGCGCGCAAGATCCCGAGCGCTGAAATTCGACGTTGGCCGGTACATCGACGGATGCGGCTTTCTGGTAGCGCGTCGCTCTTTAAAACGGGCCGTTCCCATGGCAAGCCCCGCATCTCTGGGGACTCCCTCATGGCATTGGGCCTTTTCCACCACCTGACTCCGCCCGGATCGCCACGGGCCGGAGACTGTCGCGGTCTTGATGCCACCCTGCAATCCTTGTCACCCAGGATGCAGGCGGCTTGCGGGCGGGGGCTATCAGGACCGGTTCTTGTCGGCGATCCCGGTCTCTATGCCATCGATGCTGACGGCGTTGCGCTCGCGCCAATAGCGCCGCACACCCTCCTCGCCCTTCTTCTCGGTCCAGATGCGCAGGTCCGGCCGGTCGCCGGCGAAGTCGAAATACGGCACCCCGAAGCCGCACGAGGTCTGCACGAGGTCGATCGCGACATCGAAGATCTGGCGGGCGCCGGGCAACGGCGGAAAAAGCGCGGCAAGCACCGGCCAGGCGGGATCGGCATGGTGGACGGCGCGCGCGGTCCCATAGAGCCGCAGGATGACGGGCTCACCGCCAAAGGCGCAGAACATGAGCGTCATGCGCGGGTCACTCTGGACATGGGCCGCGGACTCGTTGCCGCTGCCCGTGAGGTTCAGCCACGCGACGCGATTGGGGTCGAGGATGCGCAGGCTGTCTAGGCCCTTGGGCGAGACGTTGACGCGCGAGTCGCAGGTGGCGGTGGCCACGAAGAAGATCTTCTGTTCCGTTATGAAGCGCGCCCAGCGCTCGGGGATATGCGCGTATTGCTTGGCCATCGACCACCCCACCTCAGCTATCGCGGGAACTCCGGGGCCTTAGGGTATCACGGAGGCCGCCTCCGGGCCGTGCGCCACTCATCCGCGCTTGTCGCCCCGCCCCTCCAGGGGCGCGATCAGGACCGCGATGGGAAAGTGCGCCAAGAGCGTGGCGGCCCCCAAGGACCCGGCGCCGGTGGCCGGTATTACGAGCTCGCCCGACAAGACATCGCGCCATGACGGTATCGCAAGGCCCGCGGGTGGCAGGATACGTGTCTCCTCCCACACGGCGCATCCCAGGGGCAGGCGCTGGCCACCGCGCGTGAGTGCCCAGTAATGGCGAGGCACGACTACGAGTGCGATCGCGTCTTCGCTGCGGCGGATGAAACCCACGAGATGACGGGCATGGGGCCCTTGGATCTCCAAGGGCTCGTAGTGGCCCTCGGCAAAGAGCCAGGGATAGGCGCGCCGCAGGTGCAAAAGGCATCGGGTCAGGTGCATCTTCACGCGCCCGTCCTCGGGGTGCGTAAGCCATGCGGTAAGCAAAACCGCGCGTCCGCCGGCATCCTCCCCATCGAAGCGCGCGACTTCGGCCAGTATCCGGGCACGGGACGCATAGTCCACCGCGCCCCGGTTGTCCGGGTCCACGAGATGAAAATCCCACAGCTCGGTCCCCTGATAGAAGTCCGGGACCCCGGGCACGGTAAGCTTCAACGCCACCTGGCTCAACGCCGTCCAGAGCCCCACGCGCGCGATCGGAGCGATGAAGGCCGCGAGTCCTGCGAGCGTCTCGCCGTTTGCCTCGGGGTCGGTGACGGCGTCCACGAATGCCACCAAAGCGTCCTCATACTCGGGGGCGGGCTTAACCCAGCTCGTTTCGCCCTTGGCCTCGCGCACGGCCTTTAGCATGTAATCCTTCAGGCGCGCGCGCACGTCCGTCCAGGCCTCGGGGGTATGCGTGAGGGGCCAGATGCCGATCAGGGTCTGATAAAAGAGGTACTCATCGCGCGCCGAGGGCGCGGCCCCGCCCAGGCCCTTGAGGGCCGCGTGACGCGCCTTCAGCCACTGTCCGCACTCACCCCATGCCTGTGGGATCTCGGACAGGACATGCAGCCGCGCGCGCACGTCCTCGCTGCGCTTGCTGTCATGGGTGGAGGTCGCAAGCAGCGTCTTGGAATGATGGCGCAGGCGCTCGCCATTGGCCTCATGGAAGGCCGCGCGCGAGACCGCGAAACGCGACGGGTCGCCACCGACCTCGTTTAACGACACCATGCGGTTATAGCGGTAGAAGAGCGTGTCCTCCAGACCCTTGGCCATGACCGGACCCGTATACTGCTGAAACGCCCCCACGAAATCCAGGATTTCGCCCTGCTCCTCGGGGGCGCACCCATCCAGGCCCTCGAGCAGCAACAGGTCGCGGATGAAATCCACCGCCGCCGGCTCCACGAGCGGGTTGCGCTCTTTGGCCTGCGCGCACGCCGCGTCGATCACCGCGCGATCCGCCGCGCTCACGCCGGCGGCGGTCACATAGGTGCGGTACACGGAAAAACACGCCACGATCTCAAAGAGCGCGGTCCTCTGCGCCGATAGCGTGAGATCGCGTGTGCGCCGGTCACGCTCGGCGATGCGGTCGAGCGCCAGCCCCAGGGTATGGATCTCGCTCCCAAGGATGGTATGCAGGATGAGCGCTTTGCACTCATAGAGCAGGCCCGCATAGTCGTCGCAAGCGCCCACGAACGCCTCGTAGGCGGCGTCGATGCCGGCCTCGCCCTTGGCATCGACGAGCACGCCGCTTGCAAGGCGCGTGAAGTCGTAGCCGGTCGTGCCATGCACCGGCCAGTCCCCGGGCAATGATTCATTGGCCCCCAGGATCTTCTCCACCACCACATATAAGGGTCCAGGATCGGCTGCGGCCCCCGCCCCCGCACTTTGCCTGCGCTCCCGCGCCCAGTCCTGGAGCCTCGCGCAATAGCCGCGCGGATCACGCAGGCCGTCGGGGTGGTCGATCCTAAGCCCGGTCACATCACCGGCGGCGATCCAGCGGCCGATGAGCTCGTGGGTCGCCGCAAACACCTCGGGGTCTTCCATGCGCAGCGCGGCGAGCTCATTGATGTCGAAGAAACGCCGGTAGTTGATCTCGTATCCGGCGACGCGCCAGAACGCCAGCCGGTAGGCCTGCTGTTCCAAGAGCGCGTGCAGGGCGTCGTAGCGGTGCGCGCCCGCACCCTCGAACCCATTATAGCGCGCCAGTACCGTCTTCAGGGCCTCGGCGCACCGCGCATGCCCGGTCACCCACGCGCCCATGCGGCTCGCCCCCTCGACCACGAGGCCCGCTGACGCGGCGGCGGTCGCCATATCCACGGCTTGGATCGAGGCCCGCTCGAAAAGCGCGATAAGGTCCGATATCTCCTGCCCGATCGCCTCATCGCCAGGGCCTAAGCCTGCGACGGATTGCGCGACCTCTGCCAGAAGCTGCGGATAGGACCCGGGGCCTAGCGGCAGGAGGTGATCATAATAACGCACGACAAACCCCCCATGACCGGCATCGAAGTCAAGGACGATGTCCCCGGCCTCCAGCACCTCGCCATAAGGTCCGCCGAGGATCGGGATGACGACCTTGTCCTCATAGGGCCGCTCGGGTGTCACCCAATCGATATCGAAATAATGCGCGAACCGGGACCGCCTCCCGAGCGCCAGTATGTCCCACCACAAGCGGTTTTCCGGATCGTCGACGCGCATATGGTTTGGGACGACATCGAGGATCTGGTAAAGCCCATGGGCATTGAGTGCCCGCACGAAGGCCTGGCGCTCGGTCTCGGTGCCAACCTCGGGATTGATGTGCGTATGGTCGACGATATCATAGCCATGATTGCTGCCGGCGTGGGCCTTGAGATACGGTGAGGCGTAACAATGGCTGATACCGAGTTCGGCCAGATACGGAACAAGCCGTGTGGCATCGCGAAAACCAAAGCCTTTGTGGAACTGCCAGCGGTAGGTGGCGCGCACCGG
>JAJZZU010000047.1 GCA_021797365.1 Pseudomonadota bacterium
CGCGGAACACGTTGATGTACTCGTTTTGCCTGTTGGTATTGGATCTGTATATGTTGTTGGTATAAATGCCGTTATAGCCGAGCCCATACTCGATGTGGGCGGCGTGCGCCCTTATGGACACCGCCATAAGGGCGCACGATCCCATGCCCAGCACCCTTGCGATGTGGGTATATTGTTTGGATTTACGCACGCTGTTAATTCCAGATGACGCGACGCGGCTGCGGCTCGTCGTTGAAGACGACCCCCAGGAACTTTTGTTCGTCGATCCCCTTGGCGGCACCCCAGATCTGCGACTCCGTCACCTTGCCGTAAGGCACGACCAGCAGCACGAAGTCGGCGATCTCGGCCAGCACGGAGGCGTCAGCGGACTCTGCCGGGGAGGCCGCGTCAAGGACGATATAGCGATCCGGGTAGCGGTCCCGCAAGTGCGCTATCAGATCGCGCATGCGCCGTGAGTCAAGATGCTCGGTTCCGGCATCACTCTTGCGACCGGCCGGGATCAAGCGAAAGCGAGGCAGTCCTCCTTCGTGTATGATCTGGTTCACCTCGACATCCTCGGCCTCAAGATAGTCGGTCAGTCCGTAGTGGATATCGCCGCCCACAAGGCGATCCTGCTGAGGGTCGCGCAAGCGGCAATCGATCAACAACGCGGTCTTGCTCTCATCGAACGCAAACGCCGCGGCGAGATTCAAGGCCACGAAGCTTGCACCGCCGTCTGGCACCACGGATGTCACGAGAACAACGCAGTTTCTTGGACCCGCGTTCTGCAGGATGTGGGTCCGCATCTGCCGGAACGATTCCACCACTCGGGCATCCTCCATTTCTTGGTAGATGATCTTGGCCTCGCTCAGATCGGAGCGCTCCATCTGAAATTTCTGCGACATCCGCGGGATCTGGGCAGTGTAGGCCGCGATATCCTTGGCGCTCAGGATGAGCGGCCTTTCCTGGGCGGCTGCGGAGGCGGTGGTCGGCGTCGGCTGCGCGACGTCGTCCATGGCACGGGCCTTCTGTAATGCTTTTTCGACTTTGCTCATAGTGTTCTACCTGAAAGGACGATGCTGACGGCAATGAATAAAACGCTGAACATAAGGACGCCAAGCCAATGGACGCTGCGGCGGGCCGATAATGCCTCACTTGGTGCATAGAGGTGTGGTACCACCGCAAGCAACGGCAGATTGAGGGTCTCCGGTATGACCGCCTCGGCGCGCACCCGGGCATCCATCTGACTACGGCCATAGAGCAGGCCGAAAGGCAGGATGAGGCCAAGGACGATTCCACCAATGACAAATAGCGGGAACGGGGGTCCTATCGGCTCTATCGGGCGCGTCGCCGGCTCATAGACGCGAAACGAGAGGGCCTGCTGCTCCTTGTTCAGGTTAAGCGACACCCGGGCCTGTTCGCGGCGCTTCAGAAGGCCATTCAAGGTCTGGCGATTTGCGGCATAATTGCGCAGCAGCGTGGACACCGCAGATGACCCTTGAGAGGCGTGCAAGGCCTTCATCTGCGTACGCAGGAGGGTCTGGGACTCCGTGGTCTCGGCCTGCAGGGTGGCGACGCGCGCCTGGGTCTCGTCTAGCTCGTGCTCGAGCTTGCGGAAGAAGCGGCCCGACCCGACCGCGAAGGCAAACGGCTGCTGGCCGGGATGCAGGGCCTTTTCGCGGGCCGTAAGGTGGGCGAGCTTGGCGCGCAGGCCGTGGATCTCGGACCTGAGTGTCTTGATACCGGGGTAGGTCCGGCGGTAATAGAGCTGCAGCTTTTGCAGGCGGGCCTCGTCTGCGATCAGACGCGAGCGATCCAGGCCTTCCCGAGCAATGATCGAGTTCGTCCGGCCGTGGCCTGTGAGCTCATGCTCCAGGGCCCGCACGCGCCCCTCATCCTCTTTGAGCTCGATGCGGCCCTTGTCGTAGGCCATGCGCAGATGGGCGATACGCCGCCTTTCGTAGCGCGCGAACGTATGGTCGGCATCGAGGGTATTGGCCTTTAGTTTCCTGATCTCCGCGCCTTCGCGGGCCAGGCGATGGCGATAGTTTGCGACCTCCTGATTCAGGAAGGTATAGGCGCCCTGCGCCTGCTGCAAGGCCGCCTGGCGGTCTTGCCCGATGAACTGGGCGACGACCGCCTGGGTCAAGTGGTAGGCGCGCAGGGGATCGGTGTCCTTGAACGACACGCTTATGAGATTCTTGCCAAGGTCCATGACCGAGGCATTGCTACGCACGGACGCCAATATCCCGGCCTTTTTGTGGGGTGACATGGACTTCTTCAAGAACCCCGCCTTGGCCATGGCCGGCATGAGGATCTCGCGGCTCGTGATGAGGTCCTGAGCGATCTTGGCGCGCTGCTGGCCGACATCGGGCTGGTAGGCCGCCCCCTTGATGAGCGGCGCTATAAGGCGCTTGTTGTTGACGAGAATCAGGGACGTGGATTTGTAGGCGCGCGGCCATAACAGTCCCGCGACTGTGGCCAGCGCCGTCACCGCGATGAATGTGCCGGCGACGAAGCGGCGGTGCGAGAATGCCTCCTTGCCGAGGATATGAGCGTTCTGCTCGAATGTCAGTCTCATACGTTGTCCTTAAGGTTTCAGATGCGTGACTTAGAGGAGGCGCTCGGGGACCGTGATGATGTCCCCGGGCCGGAGCCGATAGTTGGTACCAAGCCGTCCTTCACTCAATATGTTGCCGAGCCGCACATGTATGACCCGCTCGGAATGGCCTACGACGCGATGGATCTCGGTGTCATTGGCGGCCGCAAAGGTATTGATACCGCCGGCGTCCAAGACCGCGTCCAGTACGGTCATGCCGGGTTCGTAGCGTAGCGATGCCGGATGCTCGACGGCACCGGTCACACGGATCCTGTCCTGGTAACTGTCCTGAACGACATGCGTGACGATGACTGTCACTTGTGGGTCGCGCACATAGTAGGCGAGCTTGGTCTTTATGGTCCGGGCGACACCCGAGGCGGTGTGGCCGGCAACCGACACGGAGCCTATGAGCGGCATGGAGATACGCCCATCCGGGCGCACCGGGACCGTCTCCGAGAGCCGTTTGTTGTGCCACACGGAGATCTTGATGACGTCGGCAACCGCCAGACGGTAATGGGGAATGCGCGCATGGGCGGTGGCCGTCATGCGCGGGGCCCCGCCCGCCGTCGACATCGGGGCCTGCGCGCAAGCACTCAAACCCGCCAGCGCGAGAGTGGCGACTAATAGCTTTGGCTTCATCTGTTCCATCCTTGGCTGCATCTTCCTTGTGAGGGCCATTCAACCTTATCGCGGCGGGCTCATCCCTTATATCCGACCAAGGTCCGCCCGCGAGACCTGATATCTAGCGTGCACCGTCCTGGAAAATCACGACCTGTATCGTCTGGAAGAGAATGATCAGATCCAGAAACAGGGTGTTGTTCTTGACGTAGTAGAGGTCATACTTCAGCTTTTCTATGGCATCTTCCACCGAGGCGCCATAGGGGTAGCGTACCTGCGCCCAGCCCGTGATGCCGGGCTTTATGGTGTGGCGATAACCGTAATAGGGGATGTCGCGCGCGAGCTTGTCGACGAAAAACGGGCGTTCGGGACGAGGCCCGACGAAACTCATGTCGCCGCGCAGGACGTTGAATACCTGGGGCAGTTCGTCGATACGCACCTTGCGGATAAAGGCCCCGATGCGCGTCACGCGGCTGTCGTTGTGGCTGGCCCACTGGGGTGTGCCGTCGGTTTCGGCATTGACGCGCATGCTGCGGAACTTGAACAACGGAAACACGCATCCGGCCTGGCCGACCCGATCCTGCCGGTAGAGCACCGGGCCATTATCCTCGAACTTAACCAGGACCGCCGTGATCACCATGATCGGCAGGCACACGATCAACAGGGCGATACTGGCGGCGACGTCAAAGACACGCTTGATCCAGGCCTTCAGGACCCCCTGCTCGAAACCGTCGGCGAATACGAGCCAACTCGTGTTGAGCGACTCCAATTCGATCCGCCCGCTCTCGCGCTCGAAAAATGTCGTGAGATCCATGACACGCGTTCCGGCAAGCTTGCACTCGAGCAATTCGTTGACCGGCAAGGTCTGTCTGCGATCACGATTCCCGACCACAATCTCGGTGACACGATGACTGCGGGCGATGGCAACGAGCGGCTGATCGCGGCGCAATACCAGCGGGCCATCCATGTCTTCCCGCTCACCACAGGGCATGAAACCCACAACCTGGAAACCAGGGCGCCCCGGACCGCCCTGGGCGAGCGCCTGAATGGCGCGCGCACGCTTACCGGTGCCCAATACCAACACCTGGCGATGGACGGCCGCGCGGCTGGCGACGGCCAGATACAGAAGCCGTGTCAGTACCGTCCCGCACAGGGCCACGAGTACCACCGAGGCCAGCACCGCCGGCGGCAGCACCAGCGAAGGCAGGATGGGCAACAGCGTGCAAAAGACCAGAAAACCCAGGGAGAGGCTCACGATGAGGCGCGGGAAATAGCCCCACTGCCCCTCCTTGAGTTCGCGCTGATAGAGGCCGAACGCGGTCATGACGACCCACATGACGACCACGAAGAGCAGCGCCCTGCCAGAGGTCGCGGCAAGATGGGTCCGTGTCGCCAATCCGCCGTAGCGGACCTGGGCGCCCAAATACAGCGCGCCCCACAAGACCAACACCTCGGAAAGCCCCAGGATCACGAGACCCTTGGGCAGATAATGCCGGAAGATGCGAATCACGTTACGTCCCTGTAACAGCTCAGCATGCCGCCATTTAGCGGTGCCGGCCGTCGCAAGACAATCCGACCTTTCGGCCACCGCAACCCACCCTGCTTGATCGCGCGTCGGACATGCCAAGACCCGGCGATCGACCCTCACCGACGCCCCGAAACCCCCGGAAACCCGGACGCCGCGTGATCGCGTCGACCGCTAATAGCCTTCGGACCGTGGCGCATCTCCGCCATCGCCGGTGCCTGGAAGAGGACTGCCCCTGTGGAATACCGCCCACCGCTCGCTGCCGCCATCGATGCGGCGACACCCGATGTCCTTCCTGATGGCGCCGCGGGAAGCGGTCGCGCGGCCATACCAGTGGCCATGAGCGCGGACGCGCGGGCGGCGCGGACCTTGTCAGTGGCTAATGACCGTGCCGATGATGAATATCCGGATAATGGCAATGATCATGCACCAGCGGTTCATGGACGTGGCGGTGGACATGCGGTTCACGGCTGTCCCAAGGAAAATCATGCGCATGCTGGTGGTGGACATCGTGCACATGGCGGTGACTATGCACCAGGGTCTCATGGCGGTGGATGTGGGCGTGGCGCTCGGCGAGGTGCAACCATAAACCCGCCACCATGAGGCCGGCCGCCACCCAGAATACCGCGCTCGCGTTCTCATGCAGCCACAACAAGGCGATGACCGCGCCGACGAACGGCGCCGCGGAAAAGTAGGCGCTCGTACGCGCTGTCCCGATATGCCGCAATGCCGTGACGAATAATGCCAGGCTGACACCATAACCCAGGAACCCCACCAGACCCGCGGCCGCCCCGGTGGAAAACGAAGGAAAGGGCTCCCCGAGCAGCAGGGCCACGGCGGTATTCACGCTACCCGCCGCCACACCCTTGACGGCCGCGATCGCAACCGGATCGCCGACCGATACCCGTCGCGTGAGATTATTGTCCAAAGCCCAGCACAGGCATGCCCCCATGACCGCCAATGGACCCAGGATCGATGCCGGACGGGTGTAAGCCTGCCCGGTCAGCAGCGCACCCGCGAGCGCGATCAACACCATGCCCAACACCATGCGTCGATCATGATGTTCATGAAACACAAACCACGCGACGAGCGCCGTGAAGACATTTTCCAGATTGAGCAACAACGAGGCATTGGCGGCGGGCATGCGCGAGAGTCCGAACATCAACAGGATGGGCCCCAAGACACCGCCGAACACGATCGCGCCGGCGAGCCACGGGACATCCTGGCGCTCAATGAGGCCACTCCCGGCATCGCGCGTACGCCGCCACAGCCACACACCCAAGAGACCGGCCCCGGCGCCGAGATAGAGCAGACCCGCGAGCGCCACGGCGGCCACATGCCCGAGCAGGGCCTTGGCAAACGGGGTGCTGGCCCCGAACAAGATGGCGGCCGCAAGCGCGCTCGCAATACCTGGGGCCAGGCGTGACGGGGTATTCAAGGGGCGGTCCTTACGCTATACAACCAAATCATAAAGGCTTGGCGCAGTCCCTTTCCAATGGCGCCCCACACAACCATGTCCACGGCGAGCGCAAAACATGCCACGCGGCCGATGCCAGAACAGCGCCCCATCACCCCCGCCCCTGCTCGCGGTCCCGGGCGCGTAAGCGCGTCAATCGTTCGCGGATGCGGATCTCAAGACCGCGGTCGGTGGGCTCGTAATAGACCGCGGGCGTCATGGCATCGGGGAAATACGAGACGCCGGCGGCGTAGGCCTCGGGCTCGTCGTGCGGATAACGGTACTCGCGCCCGTGGCCCTGGGCCCTCGCAAACGCCGTCGGGGCGTTACGCAGATGCGCGGGTACCGGCCTGGTCCCGTGGGCCTGCACGTCCCCGGTGACCGCCTGGAAGGCCCGGTAAACGGCATTGCTCTTGGGGGCCGAGGCCAGATACACCGCCGCCTGGGCGAGCGCCAGATCACCCTCGGGACGGCCCAATCGATCGAAGGCCCGCCAGGCGTCCAGGGCGATGGTCAGCGCCCGCGGATCGGCGTTGCCGATATCCTCGCTCGCCGCGCGCACCAGCCGCCGGGCCACGTAGCGGGGGTCGCAACCCCCGTCGAGGAGCCGTGCCAGCCAATAGAGGGCACCGTCGGGGCTCGAGCCGCGCACCGCCTTGTGCAGCGCCGAGATCTGGTCATAGAGGAGATCCCCGCCCTTGTCGAAGCGCCGGTAGCGGGTACCGGCGGCGCGGCGCACATGCGCCTCGTCGATGCCCGTAGCGTCCGCCTGTCCGGCAAGTTCCGCCGCCATCTCCAGCAACGCGAGTGCGCGGCGCGCATCACCATCGGCAAGCTCCGCGATAAGGGCCAGCGCCGCGTCGGACGCCGTCTGCGCCCGCGCCAGACCCTCGGGCGCCTCCAGGGCACGAGCCAATAGCCGTCGCACATCCGCGGGCGTCAACGGCTCCAGGACATGGAGCCGCACGCGCGACAACAGGGCGGCGGTGAGCGCGAACGCCGGGTTCTCGGTGGTGGCCCCGATCAGGACCACCGCGCCTTCCTCGAGAGGGCGCAGCAAGGCGTCCTGCTGGGCGCGGCTGTAGCGATGGATCTCGTCTATGAAGACGATGAGGCCGCGACCTTGCGCGCGCGCCTCACGCCCCCGCTCCTCGAGATCCTTCAACTCGCGCACACCGCTCGTGAGCGCGCTCAGGATGACGAACTCCCCGCCCGAGGCCTGCGCCAGCAGGCGCGCGAGCGTGGTCTTGCCGCTGCCCGGCGGCCCGTAGAGGATCATGGGATAGGGATGGGCGCGCTCATAGGCGATCTTGAGCGGCGCATCGTCGGCAAGCAGCGATTCCTGCCCGACGAAGTCGGCGAGGGCGCGGGGGCGCAGACGTTCCGCGAGCGGGGTATGCACTACTGATAGACGATCGCCGTGTGCGGTGGCGGCCGGAAGCGAAACGTGGAGGATGGCAGGGCCATGTTCCAATGCAGGTCATGGAGTCGGATATCGGTCGTCTGACCCATCGCATCCCTGACCACGATACGCCGGATACGCACCCCGCGATAAGCGATACGGATCCAGCGAAAGCCCTGACCGTGACCGCGCGGCCGCAAACGAACCCAGCGCAGGCCATCGTGATCCGCAAGCGTCTGCACCGCAAAGAGCCCCGAGAGGTGGCCATCGCCGGCCAACAGCAGCGCGGGGGTCCGACCGAGGGCCGCCGACGCCTTATAGCGCGTCGCCTGCGCAAGCCCCGGGTCGTACAGCCAGACCTGCCGGCCATGGCCCACGATCTGCTCACGGTACGGCGCCGCATAGTCCCATCGAAATCGCCCCGGACGCTCCAGCCAGACCTGCCCGTGGCCGCGGCTCACCACATGGCCGTGCCGATCGCGCACGATCTGCGTGAACCGCCCATGGAGGGTGTGGACAGTGGCGAAGAATCGCGCGAGGTCGGCGCCCAGCACCGGTGCCGGCATCAACACCGTCCACCACAATACGATCCGCAAAAAACGGCGGCCCATCATCGTCATACCTCCGGTGGGGGCGGCGCGAGCACCTCGCGACTGCCATTGGACTGCAGCGGGCCTACGACGCCGGAGCGCTCCATCTGCTCGATAAGCCGCGCCGCCCGGTTGTAGCCTATGCGCAACCGCCGCTGCACGCCCGACACCGAGGCGCGCCGGGTCTCGGTCACGATACGCAGGGCCTCGTCGTACAAATCGTCAGCCTCACCATCCTCGCTTCCGCCCTCGACCATTCCTTCGCCGGCCTCGTCGGTGGCGAATATGCGCTCGTCATAGACCGGCACCCCGGTCTTTTTCAGGGCCGACACCACCGCATGCACCTCGGCGTCGGCCACGAACGCGCCATGGACACGCTGCGGGAATCCGGTCCCGGCCTGCAGGAACAGCATATCACCATGACCCAACAATTGTTCCGCCCCCATCTGATCCAGGACCGTGCGCGAATCGACCTTGGCGGATACCTGGAAGGCAATACGCGCCGGGATGTTGGCCTTGATGAGGCCAGTGATGACATCGACCGACGGTCTCTGGGTGGCGAGCACCAGGTGGAGCCCCGCGGCGCGCGCCTTCTGCGCCAGACGCGCGATCAGCTCCTCGACCTTCTTGCCCACCACCATCATGAGATCGGCCAACTCGTCTATGACGATCACCACATAGGGCAGCCGGCCCATTTCGCGCACCTCGCCCTCGGGTGCCTGGGGATCATTCAGGATCTCCCCGCGCGCATGCGCCTCGTCATAGCGCTTGTTGTAACCGGCGAGATTGCGGACTCCAAGGGCGGCCATGGCCCGATAGCGACGGTCCATCTCGCCTATGCACCAGCGCAAGGCCTGGGCGGCCTGTTTCATGTCCGTGACCACCGGCGCCAAAAGGTGCGGCAGGCCGTCATAGACCGCAAGCTCAAGCATCTTCGGATCGATCATTATGAGCCGCACATCGGCGGGTGTGGCCTTATATACGAAACTCAATATAAGCGCGTTCAGGCACACCGATTTGCCGGAGCCTGTGGTACCTGCGATCAACAGATGGGGCATGCGCGCAAGATCGGTCACGATCGGCTGGCCGCTGATGTCCTTGCCGAGCGCCAGCGCAAGCGGCGAGGTGATCGCCTCATAAGGGCGAGACGACAGGATCTCGCGCAGCCGCACCACCTCGCGGCGCTCATTGGGGACCTCGATACCGATATAGGTCTTGCCCGGGATGTTCTCGACCACGCGCACGCTCACCACCGACAGGGCGCGCGCCAGATCACGCTGGAGTCCTGTGATCTGGCTGGCCTTGATGCCGGGGGCGGGCTCGATCTCGAAGCGCGTGATGACCGGCCCCGGATGCACGGCCTCGACCTTGACCTCGATATGAAAATCGAGCAGCTTCTTCTCCAGCAGACGCGACATCGCGTGCAGCGACTCCTCGGAAAAACTCGCCTTCTCGCCCGACGGCAGATCGAGCAGCGAGAGCGCCGGAAGGCCCGGATCGGCGGACTCCAGAAAGCTCGTTTGGCGACCGCGGGCGGCACGCACACCCTCGATCGGCTCCACGGCCGGCTCGATACGCGGAGGCGCCGGCCGCCTCAAGGCCTTGCGTCCCTTCTGTACGGTCTCCTCACGCTCCTGGCGCGCCTGCCTGCCACGCCAGCGATCGGCAAGGGTACCAAGGCGCGCCGTGAGACCCGACACCGCACCAAACGCCATGTCGCCCAGGTAATCCATGACCCCGAGCCACGAAATGCCGGTGGCAAGCGTGAACCCGGCCAGGAACACGGCGAGCAGAAACAAGGTCGCCCCAAGCGGATCTATGATCCTCGAGAGCGCACTCGAGGCAAGCCCCCCGAGCAGCCCGCCGGCCTGGAACGGCAGGGACGCCGGTCCCCGGAAGTCGAGGCTCGCGAGACCGCAGGCACCCACGAAGGCCAACGCCACGCCCAGGGCCGCCACCTTGGGAGAATGCCCGGGGGCCGCCACGCGCGGCCGCAACAGGCGCACGCCACCCCACGCGATCAGGATCGGAATCACATAGGCCGGCACGCCGAGCACGGCCAAAAGGCCGTCGGACAACCACGCCCCGGCAAGCCCGCCGGCATTACGCACAGTCCCGTTTCCGCTATGTGACCAGCTGGGATCGCCGGGGTGAAAGGTCGCCAGCGTCACCGCCAGATACAAGGCCGCCGCCAGGATGACAAACAGCAGTGCCTCGCGCACGAGGCGCGAGGCCGCCGGCGCCAGTGCCGCGCGCTCGCGCCTAAACCGCGCCTGACCCATGACCGTCGCCCTGGTAAAGCGCGCTGCCCCGCCTCATGACATCATCGCGGCCGCCACCGCTTCGTGAGTGATGCGGCCCCCGCGTACATTGACTCCACCGGCAAGCCGTGGATCATCGACGCCATGGGTGGCCAGGATCTGCACATAGGGCAGGAGCACCGCCGACAGTGCCTGCGAGGCCGTACGCGGCACCGCCCCCGGCATATTGGTCACCCCGAAATGGACGACGCCTTCCTCGATATAGGTCGGTGCCCCATAATCGGTTGCGTGCATGGTCTCCACGCACCCTCCTTGATCGATGGCAATATCGACGATCACCGCGCCGCGCTGCATGGCGCGTACCATGGGGCGGGTCACGACATGCGGGGCGCGTGCCCCGGCCACGAGCACCGCGCCAATCAAGAGATCGGCCTCGCGCACCGCCGCTGCCACGGTCTCTTCATAGGCCGGCAGGGCCGTGACGTTGGGACCGACCGCCATCATGGCGCTCTGGCGCGCGCGCAGCTTGTCGAACACCGTGACACGCGCGCCAAGCGATGCCGCGACGCGTACCGCATTTCCCCCCGCCTCACCCGCGCCGATGACGACCACATGCCCGCGCTCAGTGCCCGGCAGGCCGCCGAGAAGGATACCGCGACCGCCGCTGCGGGCCTGCAGGAGCTGCGCCCCGATCTGTATGGCCAGCCGTCCGGCGATGTCGCTCATGGGCGCAAGCAAGGGCAGCAGGCCGTCCTGGACCACGGTCTCGAAGGCCACGGCCACGAGCCCTATCCTTTGCAAGGCCTCGGTGAGCGGGCGATTCGCCGCCAGGTGGAGATAGGAAAACAGTATGTGGTCGGCGCGCAGCCGCCCCCACTCCTCGCCAACCGGTTCCTTGACCTTGACAATGAGCTGTGCGGCGCGAAACAGCGCGGACGCATCCGGGACGATGTGCGCGCCGTGCGCGGCATACTCCTCGTCCCGGAAGCCGCTACCGTGGCCGGCCCCCGCCTCCAGGAAGACCTCATGACCCTCGTGAACGAGCACCGCCACCGCATGCGGCACCAAGGCCACCCGCGCCTCCCATGGCTTCACTTCCCGTGGCACCCCTATGCGCATCATTTCCTCCGATCCCTGCCAGTCTAACGGGCTTTGGACGAGCCCGCCACGGCGCGTTGATCCGGGCCGACAAAAGGGGCAGGATGGGCCTATAATACCTGATCGTTGCGACATCCGAGGTCTGTCATGTCATCCACTCGTCACGCCCGCCTGCTCATTCTCGGCTCTGGTCCCGCCGGTTACACCGCCGCCGTCTATGCGGCACGCGCCAATCTGCACCCGGTACTGATCACAGGGCTCGAACAGGGTGGCCAGCTCATGACCACCACCGAGGTCGACAATTGGCCAGGCGATGTCGAGGGATTGCAGGGGCCGGACCTTATGGAGCGCATGAAGCGCCACGCCGAGCGCTTTCAGACCGAGATCATCTTTGACCATATCCATACCGCCGATCTCGGCC
>JAJZZU010000048.1 GCA_021797365.1 Pseudomonadota bacterium
TGAGGCGGACCCTCGATTGGGCGATTGGCTTCAAGCGCTTCTCAAGGGCTATGTGAATGCGTCTCCCCTCACCGACGCCGATATGGCACTCTTACCGGTCTTTATCATGCTCCGTCGCATCCAACTGCTCGCCTGGATGGGATCGCACCGCAACAGCACCTATGCCCAACTCCTGAACCCGCCCCTCTGGGTACAGGCCTCCGTCGAACTGTGTCGGCGTTTTCTCGCAGGCGCTTTATGGTAGGGCGCGAACAAAGCCGCACAAGCCGCCGCGCAAAATGTTTACCCCCAAAGGAGTCGACGTGCTCAAACTAAACGCCTTCACCCCGCAAAACGGTATCGACTACGACGGTATTCTCAGCCGCCGGCAACGCGCTCTCGCGCCGGCCTATGAACTCTTTTATCAGGAACCGTTGCACCTGGTACGTGGTGACGGGGTGTGGCTTTACGACATCCAAGGACATCGCTATCTCGATGCCTACAATAACGTACCCTCGCTCGGGCACGGCAACCCGGTGGTCGTGGAGGCGCTCAGCAGACAAGCCGCGACCTTGTGTACACACACGCGTTACCTCGATGCCCACATCGTGCGCCTCTCTGAGCGACTGATTCATACCTTACCCGACGCCCGCATGTGGAAGATGTTCTATACGTGCAGCGGCAGCGAGGCCAACGATCTTGCCTTGCGTCTTGCGTTCCGACACACGAAGGCACGCGGACTTATCGTCACTGATCACGCCTACCATGGGCTTACGGCTTGGACTGCGGCCACCTCGACGTCTATGGCGAGCACGGGCATGGACCTTCAGGACAGTGGCCTCGAATTGGCTGTGATCCGCTCGCCGGCCCATGCCCCGCGGGATTGTCCGCTATCGACATGGCTTGCGGGCGAGGTCCAAACCGCTATGGCGGCCCTGGCCGAGCGCGGGGTCCGCCCGGCGGCGATCTTGCTCGACTCGTTCTTTACGAGTGATGGCGGATTCTATGCCCCGGCCGGGTTCCTGAAAGAGGCGGTGGACTTAGTTCAAGCGGCGGGGGGCCTCTATATTGCCGATGAGGTGCAAGCCGGATTTGGCCGGTCCGGGCATGACTGGTGGGGTTTTTCCATTCACGGCGTCGTACCCGACATCGTCACCATGGGAAAGCCCATGGGCAACGGCTACCCCATGGCGGGGCTTGCCGTGTCGGACGCCGTCGCGCGCCATTACGGCGACAGCTACTTCAATACCTTTGGAGGGAATACCGTGGCGGCCGCGGTTGGCAATGCGGTCCTTGATGAAATCGAGACACGCGACCTGATGGCACGCGCCCGCCTCCTTGGCGAGCGATTCCTCTCAAGGCTCACCGCGCTCCAGAGCGAGTCGCCGTGGCTTGGGGATGTGCGCGGCTGCGGGCTTTCCCTTGCCGTCGATATCCTCGATGAAGACGGAAGACGGAGCGCCGCGCACGCGCTCGCTTTAGTCAACCACCTACGCCGGCAGGGCGTCCTTATAAGCACCGCCGGCCGAGACGGCGCGAGCCTCAAGATCCGGCCCATGCTCATTTACAAGGAGAGCCACTGTGACACGCTCGTCACCGCGCTTGCCAAAGGCCTGCACGCCCTGTCAGACCCAACATCTCCATAAGGCGCACGCGGACAAATACCCGGACACGGCCTCAAACAAGGAGGTCTTAGCTGCCCTGGTAGGCGCCAATGTCAGGGGGCGTGGTTGATTCTGGAAAATCTCGCCAACATAAGGAGCCGGTCGAAACAACGGCAAGAGACCAAATCCGATGCCGGACAGAACCGCGACTACTCCTCGTGCGCACCGTGCTCTGTGGTCTGCATCTTCCATCATTGATCCCGATAGACCTCTCGGCTCACCATCCCAGCGCGATAGGCACGAAGGCACGGCCCCACGCGCCTCACGGGTTCTGCAACAAGGTCTGCAGCAACGGGTAGGGGTTTGAGGAAAATGGATCGAGCACTGTGACCCCCAGCCCAGGTAAAGCCTTCCGGAAGGTCCTCGGACAACAACAGGCGACATCCTGATCGCGAAGCGGCCGACAAGATCACGGCGTCCCAGACCCCGAGATTGTGGTCGACCGCGAGATCGGTTGCCGTCAACCTCCCATCGAGTGAAGTCTCGATGACCGGGAAGACATGGCGCCCGCTTGAGAGCGCGTTGCGCGCATCGGCTCGGGATTTTCCTGCCTTGTGGACAAGCCCTTGAAAGAGTTCACCCAGGACCTGAATGGGGACCATCACCTCCCTCGGGGAGACGACGAATGAGGGCAAGGGCCGCATCACGCCGCTGCGCCCCGTTCACCCCTCCCACATAGGCCAACCCATTCGTAGCGAGCGCGACTTTTACCGACCATCCTCATAGAGTGCCTCGCGCGTCCACCGTCCGACATCGCTCACCGGCTGCCCCTCCAGGCGCGCCAATAAGGCCGCACGGCCGCTCCTCGCGACATCGTCATCCTTGCCGGCGGGAACGCGCCGCGCAATGGGCCTGGCATGACGGGTGATCACATACCGGCGACCCTCGTGAAGCGGGCATGGGCAGTCGTCGCCCCGGTCTTGACGAACTCGGCTGTTTCACCGACCGCCGGTCTTGCCACGCCGCCCCGTACCACGTGACAATCGCCTCAAGTTGTAACGCTGACGCTACAGCACGATTCGCGAGGCCCTGGACGGGCCGTTTGGATAATCGCCGAGACAGGGCCACCCCAACCGACAAGGACGACACGACGATGCACGCCAAGACCGAAACACACCTCACCCATCGACCCGATCGGTACGGATATACCCCGCCCTAGCGTATAGGCCGATAGACCGTTACAGCGACCCATGCCCGCTCCGACAGCGCGCGCGGTGAATCCCGAGGTTTAAGGACTCTCCCCGCACGGCGGTGTCGATCCCCGGCAAGCCCGGACCGATGACAGGTGGGGTGTATATCCCGGGTCCGCTATAGGACTCAAGGCCGATGGCAGGCCGCATACGGGATGCTCTCATACCGCCAAGCGGGATGTCCGAGGTGCGCCATCATCCATCCTTGCAGGGGCCCCCATGAATGAGATCTCGCATATCTACCATCGAAACGCCGTCGACCCCAACGGCAACGACAGCCTTGCCAAGATTGCCCGACAGATCGCGCCCGCAACCAAGGTGCTGGATGTCGGGTGCGCCGTGGGCCGTCTGGGACAACACCTGAGCGAAACCCGGCACTGTATCGTCGATGGCATCGAAATCAACCCCGAGGCGGCGGCCCTGGCGCGACCCCATTATCGCGATGTCTGGGAGCTCGACGTGGAGGACACCCAAGTCCTCTCGCGTCTGGGCGATCGGCGATACGACATCGTGGTATGCGCCGATATCCTCGAACACCTGCGCGACCCGACGGATTTCCTGAGGGGCATCAAACCGCTCCTGACGGATCACGGCCGGCTGCTGGTATCGGTACCCAACATCGCCCACGGGGGCGTGATACGGGAACTCCTATCCGGGGATTTCCGGTATCGCGACGAGGGCCTCCTGGACCGCACGCATCTCCGGTTCTTCACGAGACAAAGCTTTCTGCGCACGCTTGCCGAGGCCGGGTGGCGGGGGCAGGTCGTCGACCACACGGTCCTGGACATCCAGTACACGGAATTCGCGCAGCCGTCAGGGCATCACGAGAAGATACCGCAATTGCTGTGGCAGACCCTGCTCCCCGAGATCCCGGACGCCGCGGTCTATCAATTTGTCGTGGAGGCGGTCCCCGAGGAATATGCCCTGCCGGCAACGCCCCGGAAGGGACCGGACCCAAGCCCGCCGCGCCCCTCCGTCGGCGTAGCGGTCTATTGGCGGGACGTCCACGAGGACTATAGCGAGACACGACGGGCCACGCGGCCGCTGCCCCTCGGCTCCGGGCCGCATACCCTGCGCCTGCGACTCCCCGGGGCCCCCACCAAGCGCCGCCTGAGAATCGACCCGGGCGACTGGCCGTGTTATCTGCGCCTCCATGAGCTCACACTCTATCGCGGACCGCGCGCCCTCTGGGTGTGGGACGGCCGGCGCGAATCGCTGCTCGGGGAATCCCGACGGGAACTGTCGCTGTCGCCCGGCGCATCATCGGACGCCGGGGCCGGGCTGTGGCTATGGGATGACGACTCCTGGATCGAATTGGCCATTCCGGAGGAGTTCGTAGCGCAGGCCGATACCCTCGAGGCGCGATTGTCCGCACCGCCCACGCACGGCGATGCGCTTGGCGCGCTCGAGGGTTGGCTTGCGCTGTGCGCCCAAGACCCGGAACGACCGCCCCTGAAGCAGCTCCAGGCCGCACAGAAGGACCTGGCGGCGACCCGCGCCACCCTCCAGCAGATCAGCACCTCCCGATCCTGGCGCCTCACAGAACCCCTGCGCCGCACGGCGACGCGGTTACGCGCCGCCCGCCAGACCCTCATTGGGGGCCCGTCCCGGGCCCGGCGCCGGGCCTTGGCCAAGTCCCTGCTCCATCGCCTGCCGCTGCCGGGGCGTGCCAAGGACGCGCTGTCGATCTGGGGGCGGAGCGCCTATATAAACCTGCTCGAGCGGGACTACGCGCTGTGGGTGCGGCGCTACGATACCCTGACCGACGTGGATCGCGGCCCCATCCGTCGCCAGATCGCCTCCTGGACCCATCCGCCCATGATCTCGGTGATCATGCCGGTCTACAATGCCCCGCCCCGCTATCTGCAAGCCGCCATAGACTCAGTCCGCCATCAGCTCTATCCGCATTGGGAGCTTTGTATCGCAGACGACGCCTCGCCAGACCCGCGCGTACGCCGCCTTCTGCAGGATTACGCGAAGCGCGATGCCCGGATCCGTGTCCACTTCAGGGCCAAGAACGGCCATATCTCGCGCGCGTCGAACGATGCCCTGAGCATGGCGAGCGGCGAGTTCATAGCGCTCCTGGACCACGACGACCTGCTGGCCGAACACGCCCTCTACTGGGTGGCCGCGGAGATCCTGCGCCATCCGCATGTCGATCTCCTCTATAGCGACGAGGACAAGGTCGACGCGCACGACACACGCAGCGATGCCTATTTCAAGCCCGACTGGAACCCGGACCTGCTGTTGGGCCAGAACTATGTCAGTCACCTCGGGGTGTACCGTCGCGAGCGCGTGCTCGCCATCGGCGGATTCCGCGCGGGCTACGAGGGCAGCCAGGACTGGGACCTGGTGCTGCGGTTCACCACGGGGCTTGACGCCCACAAGATCCGCCACATCCCGGCGGTCTTGTACCACTGGCGCACCCTGCCGAACTCCACCGCCGCCTCGCTCGACGCCAAGCCCTATTGCATCGAGGCCTCGCGCAAGGCCGTACAGGAATTCCTGAGCGCCGAGGGCGCGTGCTTTGCCATGGATACCGTGTGTAACGGCGTCCATCATCGGCCGAGGCTCTCGGTCAAGGGCCGCCCCACCGTGAGTCTCATCATCCCCACCCGCAACGGTGTCGATGTCCTGCGGACCTGTCTGGAGAGCCTCGAGCGGACCCATTATCCGGATCGGGAGATCGTGATCATCGACAACCAGAGCGACGACCCCGAGACCCTGACCTATCTGGCGAGCTTGAAGCGCAAGGGGCGGATCACGCTCCTGCGCTACGATGCGGAGTTCAATTATGCGCACATGCACAACTGGGCGGTGCCGCAGTGCTCGGGGGAATTCCTGTGTCTTCTCAACAATGACACCGAGGCGATCGCGCCCGAGTGGCTTACGGAGATGGTCGCCCATGCCCAACGCCCCGGGGTCGGCGCGGTCGGGGCCAAACTCCTCTACCCTGACGGTACCGTCCAGCACGGCGGCGTAGCCCTCGGCATCGGCGGGATCGCCAGCCACCTCCACAAGCATGTCGCCGGCGACAGCGGCGGGTATTTCGGCCGGGCGGTCCTCATCCAAACCGTTACCGCCGTGACCGGCGCCTGTCTCGTCATGCGCAAACAGCATTGGGAGGCCTTGGGGGGCATGTCGGAAAACCTCCCCGTGGCCTTCAACGACGTCGATCTGTGCCTGCGTCTGCGCGAGGCCGGCTACCGGAACGTGTGGGTACCACAGGCGGTCCTCTACCATCACGAGTCCAAGTCGCGGGGGGACGAGCAGACACCGGCAAACCGTAAGCGCTTCGCCTCGGAATGCGCCTACATGCAGTGGCGGTGGGGTCCGATGTTCGCGAGCGACCCCGGCTATAACCCGAACTTGAGTCTCGACCACGAACAGTTCGGCCTCGCCAAACCGCCGCGCGCCCCCAAACCCTGGCATGGCGCCCCGTCGATCATCGATGTCCCCTATGGCGCCCCGAACGCCAAACCTGACTCCATCGACCTGCGCCCGGACACACCGATCGAGGCCCACTTTGCCATACCGCATGCCGTCACCGGCACCCTCCATGGCCTGGATATCCTGGTCGGGACCTGTGCGGGGCCGTGCCACGGCACGCTCGTCCTTACCATCAAGGACGGCATGGGCCACACCGTCGAGGCGCGGGGATCGCTCGCAGTACTGAAGGATGATAGCACCCTGCCGCTGCCGCTCGACGGTGAGGGCCTGGCCTTGATGGGGCAGGAGGGACTTACGATCCGCATGCATCTGGAGGATGCGGTCCACCCCCTGGCCCTATACGCCTATCCCGTGAATGCGCGCTGGAGCCATGGCATCACGGGGCACGACGATATGGCGTTGCGCATCCGCCTCCACATGACCATGACGACCGAGTTATATCCCGATGCCGATGCGGCACGACACGCCTCGTCGATACTCGCGGACTTCACCGTGCGCCCATCGCCGGCTTGAAGGACACCGCACCCATGACCCATGCGAGCGGAAGGAAGCCTCACGGGCGCCTGTCTCCCCCCATCGGTTCCCGAGCTCACAGCCGTGTCATGCGATCAGCGGCAAGGGGCGCCCCCCATCGCGTAGGGGTCGCGCGCCGCGGTCGGTTCGACCGGCCATTTTCGGGCAACCACGCGGGAAGGCCGTCGCAGAGGGGCCCCACGCCAAGGATAGGCGATACATGACCCAGGAAGCACACAGCGATGTCCGGCACGCTCATGCCGGTGGGGCCGACACGATTGCGATCCTGCTATCGACCTATAACGGTGAGGCCTACCTCGCAGACCAGCTCGCGAGCCTGGAACGCCAGACATACCCGTACTGGCGCCTCATCTGGCGCGACGACGGCTCGGGCGATCGCACACGCGCCGTAATGAGCGAGTTTAGCGCGCGCCTCGGCAAGGCCCGCTGCCACGAGCTGACCGGGCCTTCGGGACGGCTCGGCGTGCTCGAAAGCTACATGGCACTCTTGCGCGCGGCACGAGGATATCCCTTCGTCGCCTTCGCGGATCAGGATGATGTCTGGCTGCCGGGAAAGCTCGCCCGCGCCGCCCATATCCTGCAAGGCATCAAGGATCGCCCGGCGCTTTACTGCGGTCGGCAAATGCTCGTCGACCGCGACCTCCGGCCTCTTCGCGAGTCGCCCGCCTTCCGCGCGGACCTGCCTTTTCCTGCGGCGCTCGCGCAGAATATCGCCACCGGCTGCACCATCCTTTTGAACCGCCCGGCCGCCGACATCATCGCCCGATCCCGGCCTCCGAAGATCTCCCTCCATGATTGGTGGTCCTATATCGTCGTGTCCGCCCATGGCGGGCCGGTGTTCTTCGACAAAGAGCCGCACATTCTCTATAGGCAGCATCTGGGGAATGCCATCGGCGCGCCCCATATCGGAACGCGCATCCGCCGGATGCTCCACAAGAAGCCCTCCCAGGTCCTTCAGGCCATTGACGCCCATGCCCAGGCGATACAAGACTCCGTCCCCACCCTTCCCCCGGAAACCGCCGACAAGCTCAAGCGCCTCAGGGCCAGCTTGCGCATGCCCTTCATGGCGCGACTGGCATTCGTCTTGAAACTCGATCTGCGTCGGCAGAGCCGGACTGAGAGCGTGCTTATGGCCTTGCGGACCACCACCGCCCGGCTGCCATGAAGGCCCGATGCGGCCCTTTTTTGAGTCCGGTGCAAAGCCTGGATTTTTCGCGAAACACAGATAGTCGCGGACAGCGGGTGTATAATAACTTTAGGGCCATTGCGCCACACGCAGGCTGAGTCTCACACAACTGATGATCGCCGTCGACGCAGAAATTTTAAAGCCCCTGGCGCGCAAATACATCTGGTGGAAGACCCCGGAGGAAGCGATACGCACGCCCGAACGCGTCATCGCTCAGGTCATGGATATCGGCGACTACTCGGACGCGCAGAGACTCGCCGCAGAGGTCGGCGATGCCGTATTGCGCACCGTCTTGACTCACTCGCAGGCCGGTCAGTTCAATGCCCGCTCATGGGTCTATTGGCACTATCGCTTAGATTTGGCCCGTACCGAACACGAGATACCGCCTCTGCCCATGCGCCATTTCGCATGACGCCGATGTTGTCGCCGCATTTCACCATCCTGCCGTCGGCTCAACGACGCCTATGGCCCGATCTTCGCTCGGCGCCACGTTTGGGATTCACCTTATATGGTGGTACCGCCATCGCGCTGAGACTGGGACACCGGCATTCCGTGGATTTCGATTTTTTCTCGGACAAAGCCCTTGATCGGGAAGCTATCAAGAACGCCTTCCCGTTCATGACGCGCGCATTGACGCTTCAAGATCATGCCAACACCTGGGAGGTTCTGGTACCTTCTGGGCCTAGCGAGGAGCAAGAAACGGTCAAAGTGTCTTTTTTTGGCACGATCGCTTTTGGGCGAGTCGGAACCCCGGATCTCACAGAGGATGGCGTGCTCCTTGTGGCCTCTTTTGAGGATTTGATGGCCACCAAACTCAAGGTCATACTTCAAAGGGCTGAATCCAAGGATTATCGCGACATCGCGGCCATGCTTCAGGCGGGCGTCAGCCTATCGCGCGGCCTGGCTGCGGCCCGACTGTTGTTTGGTTCCCATTTTCAACCAGGAGAAAGCCTGAGGGCGCTGGTCTATCTTCAGGACGGAGACCTGCCGACGCTGCCGGCGGCGGACAAGGCCATCCTGATCGACGCGGTGAGTAAGGTTCGCGAACTTCCCAAAGTGATACGGCGATCACAACAATTGGGTGTTGAGATGGCTCCTCAGTAAAATGTGTCCTTTCGGCCACGATGCGTAAAACGATCGGCCATCGCGCCCATCATCCCAGAGCATGGGTGTGGCTTGGGACCTACGGACCTTCCGAGAGGCTAATCGGGGGGTGGGAGCCGAGGTTTTGCGAGGCCAGCGTGGTCTGATAGTTCCAGGGCATCCAGGCGCCGGGGTGGGCTGCGACGTCGTCCGCATGACGCTGGAGCGCAATCAGGTACTCGAACGGGGCCGCGTGGTTTAATTCGGCGGTGTGGATCAGGCTCATGAAGGTATCGCCCACATGGGCGCCGTTCAGAGTACGGTAGAAAAGCGCATTCTTGCGGTGCAGAATGGCCTTTTTCAGAATCCTTTCGCGTTGTTATCCAGTGGCGCACCCGGCACGCGCAGGAACACGGTGAGTTCCGACGGTTTGGATACAGAGCTTGCCGGCTTTGACAGCCTTGTATTGGGTGAATGTGACGGTTTTGCCCCATGCGGCGGTGAGGATTTTCTTGTTGAGTCCGACCTTCGCCGCCGCCCGGTTTTTGGCCCATTGGCTGTTTCATCCTTCTTGGCCTTAGGTCTCTTCGTCATACCCTTGACGGTAAGGTCTTCGTACACCATCAGCCAATGTTTGGAGTTATGCACAATGGCCCGGCTGGTAATGTAGGGGGCGTCCATAATATGAGCCTAGCGGTTTTTGAGATCCGGCGGGCGATCATCTTCGGGGGCGCCCCGAAGGATGGCTTCGAAATCTCGGCCCCCGTAGTAAACGCCGACGATGGACACGATCTGCGCTTCGGCGTCTACAAGAAACGCAATCACGGCACGGCGACGGTAGTTTGTGATACGCAAACCCGCTAGGATGTCGTCGCGCCCACGGCCACGCATCGGGAACGTGGCAAGCCCTTCACAATACGCGATGATGGCATCGACGTAGCGGGAGGCGACGGCAGGTGACGCGGCCTCGCTTAAGTAGTCCTCGAGTTCAGCCAGCTGGTCGCGGGCCGCGGGAGAAAACTGCACGGTGTGGCTCACGTTCGGTGCTTGGCGACCGCCTTCCTGCGCTTCACCAAATGCTCGCGCACTTCATCTGCGGTAAGGGCCTGCCCTGGGTCGGCTCGCAACGCCTCCGCTGCTGGCACCACAGTGTCGCGCAGCCACTTCTCGACGGCCTGGTCGCGCGCGAGAAGCGCCCGCAGGCCGTCCCGGATGACCTCGCTTTCGGTGGCGTACTCACCCGAGCGCACCTTGTCCTTTACCGCATCAGCCATCTCCTTGGTGAGGGTGATGCTTAACTGTTGAGTCGTTCGCATACTGGGCGCTCTGACAAGTGAATAGGATTTAATCCTACGCCCTGTCTTGTGAGCAGTCCAGCCCAAGCCGGGATGGCGAGCCTCCCCGGACAACCTGGCGCGCACCATCTATTCGCCTAGCCTGGATTTCCGCGCGCCAAGCCCGGGTCGGCGACCAGCGCCATCACATGGCTCTTGCGTTCGATCGACCACAGCTTGAGTGCCAGCGCCGCCCGTAAGGCATGCTCCGCTGGAATCATCGCCGACCCGGGCCACTTGGCCACGCCGGCCAGATTCGCGATTCCCATGCGCACCAGGTCGGACACGAACACAAATAGCCCACCGCATCGTGTTGTAAACTGCGTGTCCGGCGTCAGCCTAAAGGCCCGCGCGCCTGCCACCGGCTCCCCGGTGGGGCCCCGGCAGAACCGCCCGCTCTTCATCCAGGCGCCGCGGCAAGGGTGCGAAGCCTTCCGCACGCGCGCAACACCTCGCGCATGGCCGTCGGGCTCAACGGCACCGCGCGCTCTTTCAGCACCTCGGCGATCTCATACACTGAGTGGTTCTGCTTGCGCAACGCAATCACCAGATCGTGCGCCTTCGATTTCTTCGGTTGATCACGCGGCCCCGCGTTCGGGGAAACGAAGAATTGCGGAGAGGGATCGTGGCGAAACGCATGACAGAGCACGCGAAAGGACCCCGCGCTATAGCCGAAGGCGCGCGCCACTTCATGCGACGGACGGCCTTCGAGAAAATAGGCGCGCAGGGCCTCGTACATGCGCTGACGGGGGTGGGACGGCTCCGCGAAGAAGCGACGGCGGGCTGTTATGTCCTGTGGTGCGCCTATACCCATGCACGCCTCTTGATACATACAACCTGTAGCTGCCAACAGTTTTTCGCTACCATCCCTTGTATGACCGCAACCCTATGGATACCGGCCTAATCCGGGTTCTTGCCGCCCGGGTGCGTGACGGCAATAACCGCGTTTGCCGACGACACGCGCAGCTGAATACCCTCACGTAGGAGCACCTAACGCCTAACGCTCACTCGCAGATGGGAATACAATCAACGGAAGAAGCGGCGGCCCATAAGTCGCCGCCGTTAGGCCGAAGCTGCGCCGTGGAAATCCAGACTAGATCGGATAATAACGAGACGGCTGCGCGTGTCCGTCGCCCCCATCTCGCGCCAGAATGGCATTGTTGGCGAGCAAGGCCTTGGCGGCCAGGGGGCTGACACCGAAATGCCCGGCCGCTTCCTCGATTGCCCCATCCGAATAATCGTTTTCCAAAAACGCGGTGAGCGCCCGGATCGGGCAGAGAAACTCGGCCGCGAATGCCTTCTGATACTGTTGGCGCGCTGTGCCGAGATCACTGCTGGCGAGCCACGAGCCGCGGGTAGCCTCCGGCAACAGATAGTCGCTATATAGT
>JAJZZU010000049.1 GCA_021797365.1 Pseudomonadota bacterium
CTCGGCACGCCGTATGCCCTCGCGTTCCACCGGGTCGTCGGTGGCGCGCAGCCCGGCGCTATCGGTCAATTCCAAGGCAAGCCCCTCGATCACGACGCGTTCACGGACCAGGTCGCGAGTGGTCCCCGGGTAGGGGCTCACGATCGCCGCCTCGTGACCGGCCAAGGCATTGAGCAGCGTCGATTTCCCGGCGTTGGGAGGGCCTGCAATCGCGACCCGCACCCCCTCCCGGAGGACGCGACCTTCACGCCCACGGCGCGCGGCCTCGGCGATGTCCGTTGAGAGCGTGGTGAGGGCCTCGGCGAGTGCGGCATCCTCGGCGATGTCAAGGGCCTCGTCGGGAAAATCGAGGGCCGCCTCCACATGGCAACGTAGATCGGCGAGCCGCCCATCCAGGGCCCGCACCATCGCGGAAAAGGCCCCCTGCAGGGTGTTGGCGGCGGCACGTGCCGCGCCCTCGTGGGCGCTCTCTATGAGATCGGCAACCGCCTCGGCCTGCACGAGGTCGATTTTGCCGTTGAGAAACGCGCGCTCGGTAAATTCCCCGGGGCGCGCACAGCGCGCCCCTTGCATAACGAGTGCCTGGATGAGGCGATCCAGGACCACCGGGCTACCGTGGCCATGAAGCTCTAGGACATCCTCGCCGGTGAACGACGCCGGGGCCGGGAAGAACACCGCCACGCCTTGGTCGAGCACCCTCCCCTGTTCGTCGCGAAACAGCGATAGTGTAGCGACGCGGGCGGGCGGGACGCCCTCGAGGACCGCCTGGGCGAGTTGCGGGGCGAGCGGGCCCGAGATCCGCACGATGCCGATACCGCCCATGCCGGGGGGTGTGGCGATCGCGCAGATCGTGTCGATCAACCGGCGCCCTTCAGGCCTTGTCCACGCGGCGCATCACCCATTGCTGCTGGAGGATGGACAGGACGTTGTTCGTGACCCAATACAACACCAGACCCGCCGGGAAGAACAGGAAGAATGCCGTAAAGATCACCGGCATCACCATCATGACCTTGCGCTGTGTGGGATCCATCATGGCCGGGTTCAGCATCTGCTGAACGAGCATGGAGATACCCATGAGGATGGGCAGCACGAAGTACGGATCGGGCGCCGCGAGGTTGTGAATCCAAAGTACGAAGGGGGCGTCACGTAGCGCCACGCTGTCCAGCAAGACCCAATAAAGGGCGATGAATACCGGGATCTGGACGATCATCGGCAGACAGCCGCCCAGCGGATTCATTTTCTCGGTCTTGTAGAGTTCCATCATGGCCTGCTGGAGGGCGGTCTTGTCGGAACCGTGACGCTCCTTCAAGGCGGCCATGCGCGGTTGGAGCTTGCGCATCTTGGCCATCGACTTGAAACTTGCCGCCGACAGCGGAAAGAAGATCACCTTGATGAGGACCGTGAGCAGGATGATGGATACACCCCAGTTGCCAACCACGCGCTCGATGTGGGCCAACACCCAGTAGAGGGGCTGGGCGAGTACGGTAAGCCAGCCGTAATCGACGGTGAGATTGAGACCAGGGGCCACTTTACTGAGGACCGAGGGCTTTTTGGGGCCTAGAAAGAGCCGAGTCGTAAGAACCGCGGTGTGGCCTGGGGCCACCACCACCGGCTGCGCGGTCTTGTAGCCGATGATGTAACGCGGGCCCGCGAGCACCGAGCTGTAAAAGATAGCCGGCTGCGCGGCCTCCGGGATCGCCGCCCCCAGGAAGTAATGTTGCGAAACCGCCACCCATCCGCCGGTCGCGGCGACATGCAATGGGTGTTTGACCATATGCGGGAACGGCAGCTTATGATACTTGCGGGCGGGGCTATAGAACGCCGCGCCGACATAGATGGGGGCGGAATGCAGGAAGTGCGTCGCGGGCGCGGGACTGTGCACGAACTGGTTGTAGAGGTACACCTTTACCGGTTTTTGGCCGGTATTGGAAACGGCGTAGCGTACCGGCACGGTGTAGCTCGAAGGCGTGAAGGTATAAGTCTTCACGACACGCACCGCGCCCTTGTGCCAACGGAATCGTATCTGCACAGGCTTGGTGTCGGCGGTGAGGCGCGAACCGGGATGGCTGGTCCCGTAGAAAGTGGTGTGGTTCGGTAACGGGACCCGACCAAGGAGGCCGTTTTCATTCACGAATACCCGGTGTCCGCTGGGCTTTAGTAAGGCATACGGGCGATGCGCGTGGCTTTTGTCAGCAAAATACCCATGCAAGACAAGACGCGTGATGTCGGCGCCCTGGGTGTCGAGGGTGGCGGTCAGGACCCGGGTCTTCACCACCAGCGAGGCGGCGTGGGACGTCACGGGGGCGGCAGCGTGGGTAGGCGCGGGGGGCGCTGTGGTGGTGGGCGCGGCCGGTGGGGCGGCCTGCCCAGGGGCCACGGGTAAGGCGCTCGTGGTAGCTACCGGATGGCTCACGGGGACATGCCAATGTTGCCAGTCCGTCCATAGGAAAAACAGGATGACGGCAAGCAGGATATAAAGTACCGGGCGATAACTATTCATGATCGGGGTTTCGAACAACCTCAGCGAGGAACGGGGTCATGCCCGCCGGCGTGCCATGGGTGGCAACGGGCGATGCGTTTCACGGCGAACCAGAGGCCGCGTAGCGGCCCGTGGCGATCTATGGCCTCGATGGCATAGGCGGAACAAGTCGGGTGGTAACGACAATGCGAGCCGAGCCATGGGCTTATGAAGTACTGATAGCCGCGAATCACTTGTATCAGGGCTTTGCGCATAAACGACAGATCTTGTGCGACAGAGACCCTAGGGCCTCGGTAAAGGCCTTAGGGTCCGCGCGGACCGCATCGGGATAGGCGACGACCACGAAATCGAGGGGGCGCAGACGGGCCTGTTCACGACGGAAATATTCCCGGATCCGTCGTTTTATCTTATTCCTTATGACGGCCTTGCGCGATACCTTGCGGGATACGGCGAGGCCCAGGCGGGGATGCTCAAGGTCGCTTGCCAGGGCCATGATCCCCATAAAGGGGTGACGGACCTTCTTGCCGGTCTTGAATATCTCCTGATAACGCTCGGGATCCGTCAGGCGCACATGCCGCGGGAAGCCTTGAGTGCCCCGAGCCACCGCACGTCAGGCGCTGAGACGCGCGCGGCCCTTGGCGCGCCGCGCGTTGAGGACCGCGCGCCCCCCGGGCGTGCTCATGCGCGCGCGGAAGCCATGGGTGCGTTTACGCTTCAAGACGCTGGGCTGGAATGTTCTTTTCATGGCAAACCCTTAAGGTCAATGAGTCTCAAAAGGCCGGAACACTACGAGGTCCGCGGGCATTTGTCAACGGCACGCCCGGTGAGGAATAAGGTTTTGCGATCTTGTGGATAACTGGGGCCCGCCCTAGACTATCGGCCCTGCCCCCTCCTAAATCAGGTTGAGATACCGTGAGTCAGCCGACCGTCTGGAAAAAATGTTTGGACCGGCTCGAAGAGGAGCTGTCCGCGCAACAATTCAATACGTGGATCCGGCCGCTGCAGGCCGAGTGGGAGAAAAATTGTTTACGTCTGCTGGCCCCGAACCGGTTTGTGACGGAGTGGGTGAAGGATCGTTTTGCTGAACGGATCGCCGAACTGGCGGCGCAGTATCAGGGTGGCGCGGGGGCTGTGAGCGTGATCGTGCAAGTCGGGAGCACGTCGACAAAAGGCCCGGTGCCGCCGAAGGCGGTCAGCACCACGCGTCGCGAGACCCCGCACAGTTCGCGCCTCAATCCGGATTTTACTTTTGAGACCCACATCGAGGGAAAGTCGAACCAACTGGCACGGGCGGCCGCCCGGCAGGTGGGTGAAAATCCTGGCGGCGCCTATAACCCGCTTTTTATATACGGGGGTGTCGGGTTAGGAAAGACTCACTTAATGCAAGCGGCCGGGAATCTCCTGACGGCCCATAAACGCGAGGCCCGGGTGTCTTACGTGCATTCCGAGCGATTCGTGGCGGATATGGTGAAGGCCTTGCAGCATAATGCCATCAACGAGTTCAAGAAACATTACCGTTCGCTTGATGCCTTATTGATCGATGATATCCAGTTCTTTGCCGGCAAGGAGCGCTCCCAGGAGGAATTCTTTCATACATTCAATGCCTTGCTCGAGGGTCAAAGGCAGGTCATCATCACCGCCGATCGCTTCCCGAAGGAGTTCGTGGGTGTCGAGGAGCGGCTGGTGTCACGGTTCGGTTCGGGGCTTACAGTCTCGATAGAACCGCCGGAACTGGAGACGCGCGTCGCTATCCTGATCAAGAAGGCACAGCAGGAAGGCATACCCTTACGCGACGAGGTGGCGTTCTTTATCGCCAAGCGCGTACGCTCCAATGTGCGCGAACTCGAAGGGGCGCTGCGACGTGTCATGGCGAGCGCTAATTTCACCGGCCGCCCAATCGATCTTACACTAGCCGCCGAGAGCCTGAAGGACCTCCTCGCCTTCCAGGAACGCCTGGTCACCATCGCCAATATTCAAAAGATGGTCGCCGAGTACTTTAAGATCCGGGTATCGGATCTGAGCGCCAAGAGCCGCTCGCGGCAGGTGACGCGGCCCCGGCAGATCGCCATGGCGCTCGCCAAGGAACTGACCCACCACAGCCTCCCCGAGATCGGCAAGGAATTCGGGGGTCGTGATCATTCCACCGTGATACACGCTTGCCGGAAAGTGAGCGAGCTTATAGAGGAGGATCCGCGGATCAAGGAGGATTACGCGAACCTGACGCGGATATTAACGACATAAGCTGTGCATGAAAAAGGAAAAAGTGGGCTTTTGCGGGAATGCGGGATTTTATGCACATCTGTCCACAAGCTTACCCACAGTCGGGGACGGTAGTTATACCGGGGTTATGGGTCGCTGATCGCAAGCGGATACCGCCTGGAGAGAGGGTTATCCACAGAAAGGGTGAGGCGTAATAATAAAAACCACAAAAGAGAGATATATAAATCATTTGTGACAAACGAAGAGGATAACGGCACCCATATGCGGATCAACGTGGCACGTGACGACCTTTTAAAGGCCTTGAGTGTGGTAGGTAGTGTGGTGGAACGGCGGCAGACGAAGCCGATTTTGACGCACGTGCTGGTGACGGCGGGCGACGGGGAGATCGTGCTCACCGGGACCGACCTGGAACTCGAAGTGGTGGCGCGTTGCCCGGCGGAGGTTCAGGAACCAGGGAAAGTGACGGTACCAGGAAGGAAGTTTCTCGATATCGTGCGGACCTTGCCGGGCGAAAGCCTGCTGCGGTGTCAGATAGAGGGGGGGCGTTTCCGGGTGGCGATGGGCAAAAGCCGCTTTCAATTGGCGACGTTACCGGTTGAGGATTTTCCGAATCTCATGGATATTCAGTGGGATACGACGTTATCGGTGCCACGGGCCGACCTTCGGCGGGCGATTGAGAAGACGCAGTTTTGCATGGCGCAGCAAGATGTGCGGTATTACCTGAACGGGGTGATGCTGGAAATGAGTGGCCAGGCATTGAGGGCGGTGGCCGCCGACGGGCACCGCCTGGCGCTGTGCGCGGTGGAGATGGGTAGCGGGGTTTCGGGGGAACGGCAGGTGATCGTACCGCGCAAGGCGGTGGCGGAGATGGCCCGCTTTCTGGGGGATGGAGGCGTGCCGATCGAGCTCGGGCTGTCGGCGAATCATATTCGGGTGACGCAGGATAATTGGGTGTTCGTATCGAAGCTGGTGGATGGCCGGTTCCCGGACTATCACCGAGTCATTCCGCAGACCGTGAAGCATGAGGTGGTGTTGCCGCGCGCGGCGATATTGGAGATGTTGGGCCGTGTCGGGGTGGTATCGACGGAGAAGTTTCGGGGTATTCGCCTCAGGTTCCAGGGAAACATACTGGCGGCAAGCGCTACGAATACGGATCGCGACGAGGCGTGGGAAGAGTTGGAGTTGACGGGGCCGGTGCCGGAGTTGGAGATCGGTTTCAATGTGACATATCTGGTGGAGGCTATCGGGGCGCTCGAGGAGGAGGAGTTCCTGTTCGGGTGGAACGATAGTAATGGAGGGGTGAGGCTTAAAGCGGAAAAGAGTGGGGACGATCAGGTCTACGTGGTGATGCCGGTGCGGCTCTAGGCGGCGAAGAGGCGTCTCGGGTGGGGCGGTGTTATGGCCATAAAGCACTTGGAGGTGGAAGGCGTACGGTGTCTCGCGACAACCTCGTGGAACCTGGATCCAGGCGTTAATGTTGTGATCGGGGAAAACGGCGCGGGCAAGACGAGTCTCCTTGAAGCGATCAGTCTGGTGTGCACGGGCAAGGCCTTGCGGCCTGGTAGTAGCCGAGGGGCGATCACACAGGGGCAGAACCGATTACGGGTAGGGGCGACCTTCGGTGAGGGGCTGGAGGCTGGGGATTTGGTCTATGAAAGGACGCGTTCGCAGCGTGTCTGGAAGTTGAACGATGGGATGTTGCGGTCGGCGGCGCTCGCCTATGAGCTGGTGCCGGTGATGGTGTTTAACCCCGAGGCACATTACGCGGTCTTGCAGGATGCAAACGCCCGCCGGGCCGGCATGTACTGGGGAATGTTCCACGTGGAACCTTTATTTCTGGAGACGTGGAGGCGCTACCAGCGCCTGCTGCGCCAACGGAACGCCGCATTGCGCCTGCACGACTCAACCTATCGATTATTCGAGCCGGGGCTCATTCAGACAGGTCTGGTATTGGCGCAATTCTGGCGGAGGACGGTAGAGGCCATCGGCGCGCCATTCGCGTCATTGACCGAGCGCCTGGGCCTGGGGATGCCCGCAGAAACGCGGTGGCGCCCGGGATGGGATGGGGAATCCTTGGCTGAGGCCCTGGAGCAGAGTCGATCCGGTGATGAACGGCTGGGATATACGCAGGTCGGGCCGCACCGTGCGGATATCGTGTTCGAGGTGAAGCAGCGCGCGATTCAAGAAGTGGCGTCTCACGGTCAACAAAAGATAGTGGTCAGTGCCTGGCGGTTGGCGGTCGTGCAACTGGTTGCGGAAAAAGGCCGCAGGGCGCTCGTGTTACTCGATGATCTCGCAGCGGAGCTGGATCGACGGCGGCGGGCGGCATTTTATGAAACACTCATTACGCTGAACCTTCAAGCGGTGGTCACCGCCATGGAGCCCGAACCCCTTCCCTCCCCTATTCCCATGTTCCACGTGGAACATGGTCATCTGCGCGGACCTTGAGTACGGTCCTATGGTAGAATAGTCGGATTCAGTAGGAGTTCACGCATGGAAACCCAACCCGTTTATGATCAAGACAGTATCCAGGTCCTAAAGGGTCTGGACGCCGTCCGCAAGCGCCCCGGCATGTATATCGGCGACACCGAGGATGGGACGGGTCTCCATCATATGGTTTTCGAGGCCGTCGACAACGCCATTGATGAGGTTCTGGCCGGCTATTGCACCGAGGTGCGCGTCACCCTCCACGCCGACGAGTCGGTGAGTGTCGAGGATAATGGCCGCGGCATCCCTACCGGCATTATCAGTTCCGAAGGACGTTCGGCGGCCGAGGTCATCATGACCGTCCTCCATGCCGGCGGTAAATTCGATCAAAATTCCTACAAGGTCTCCGGTGGTCTGCACGGTGTGGGGATCTCGGTTGTCAATGCCCTCTCGGAGTTTCTCGATCTCACCATCTACCGTGATGGGTACGAACATCATCAACGCTACGCCCTTGGGGAACCGTGTGCCCCTCTGGAGGTGGTGAGGCCCGCCAACCGCACGGGCACTATCGTGCGTTTCAAACCGAGCCCGCGCATTTTCTCCGATTGCACGATGCATTACGATCTCCTGGCCAAGCGCCTGCGCGAACTCTCCTTCCTGAATTCCGGGGCGCGTATAGTCTTGGTGGATGAGCGCGCCGACAAACAGGACGCCTTTGAGTATCAAGGAGGCATCGCCGCTTTTGTCGTCGACCTCAATCGCAACAAGGACCCACTTCATCCGCAAGTCATCTCTTTCCAAGCCGAGCGTGACAAGGTCTATGTGGATTTGGCCCTGCAGTGGAACGACTCCTATCAGGAGAACGTATTCTGCTACACCAATAACATCCCCCAGCGGGATGGCGGTACGCATTTGGCGGGCTTCCGCGCCGGACTCACGCGTACCCTGAACCACTATATCGAGGAAACGGGCCTCGCCAAGCGCGCCAAGGTTGCCCTTACCGGTGACGACGCCCGCGAAGGACTCACGGCGGTCCTGTCCGTCAAGGTCGCGGACCCCAAGTTTTCCTCGCAAACCAAAGACAAACTCGTATCCTCGGAGGTCAAGGCCGCTGTCGAGTCGGTGATCAACGAGTCTTTAGGCTGCTACCTCCTGGAAAACCCCCAGGTTGCCAAGGCCATAGCAGAAAAAGTGGTCGAGGCGGCCCGAGCGCGCGAGGCCGCCCGCAAGGCGCGGGAAATGACACGCCGTAAGGGCGCGCTCGATATCGCCGGACTCCCAGGAAAGCTCGCCGATTGCCAGGAACGGGATCCGTCCCTCTGTGAACTGTATCTGGTCGAGGGCGATTCCGCGGGCGGTTCCGCCAAACAGGCGCGTGACCGTCGCTTTCAGGCCATCCTGCCTTTGAAAGGCAAGATCCTGAATGTCGAGCGCGCGCGCTTCGACAAGATGTTATCTTCCGCGGAGGTCGGTACCCTCATCACCGCCCTAGGCACCGGCATAGGGCGCGACGACTTCAACGCCGACAAGCTGCGCTACCATCGCATCATCATCATGACCGACGCCGATGTGGATGGCTCGCATATCCGCACCCTGCTTTTAACCTTCTTCTACCGGCAGATGCCCGAACTCCTCGCCCGCGGTCATATCTACATCGCGCAACCCCCGCTTTATAAGATTAAACAGGGTAAGACCGAGCGCTATGTCAAAGATGACGCCGAGCTCACCACCTACTTGGCCCGCAACGCCCTGGAGGGCGCAAGCCTCCAATGTGGTCCAGGCGAACAAGTCCTCGTGGGCGAGGCCTTGGACGGACTCTTTTATGCCTATGTCAAGGCGGATCATTACCTGCGGCGTCTCGGGCGGCGTTACGACCATGCGCTCCTGAAGGAGCTTATGTACATGCCGGTGCTGACTGCGGACGTCCTCAAGGACGGCACTGCCGCCAAGGCGTTCGCCACGGCCCTCGCCGAGCGGCTTGAGGGTCTGCGTGATGCCGCCGTTCGTTACGAGATCAATGCCGTCCATAGCCCCCAACTGGACACCTACGAGATCATGGTTGTTCGCACCGAGCATGGGGGTCTCCGAACCTCGCGCGTCGACGGGGCGCTCGCGCACTCCGCCGAATACAAGGCCCTGCACGCCTTGGGCGAGAAGCTGTCAGGGCTCATCAAGGATAATGGGGTCGTGGCGCGCCAAGGACGCGAACAACCGGTCGAGACCTTTGAGCAGGCCTACGAATGGCTATTGGCCGAGGCCCGGCGCGGGCACGCCATTCAGCGCTATAAGGGTCTTGGTGAAATGAACCCCGACCAGCTCTGGGAGACCACCATGGATCCCGCGGTCCGGAGGCTACTCAAGGTCAATGTCGAGGATGGTGTGGCCGCCGACCTCGTCTTCACCACGCTCATGGGGGATCAGGTCGAGCCGCGCCGGGATTTCATCGAAAGAAACGCGCTCCAGGTCTCAAACCTCGATGTCTAGAGACCTCTATGGACGACGCCTATCGACCCATCCCTTGTGCGGTTCAGGATCGTTATGAGCGCGCTATTATCACTGGGCAACCGCTCTCCCTGGACTGGCCCAGCGGCGATCTGCGATTGAACGACCGTGTGCGCATCCTCGATCTCGAGACCGCCCAGGGGGCCGAGTATGTGCGCTTCGCAGACCGCCACGGCCGCATCCACCGCGTGCGCCTGGACCACGTGCGTCTCCACGACGACCCCTGATACCGGTCGCCGCGCGCCCTGACCGATCGCGGCCCAACCGTCAGCGGGTATCCGCTGCCCTGTGAAATCGCAGGTCGCAGGCCGCCTGGCCCAGCCCGAGGCCGCGCCGCTCGAAGCGTGTCCAGGGGCGCTCTTCCCTCCCGCATCCACTTAAGACCAAGGCCGGGACCGATGCCGCCGCCTCAAGCACGGCGTCCGCATAAGGCGCCCAGTCCGTGGCGATATGCAAGACCCCCCCGAAGCGGAGGATGCGTGCCGCCTCCCGGAGAAACGGGCCCTGCACGAGCCGTCTCTTATGGTGGCGGGTCTTGGGCCAGGGGTCGGGAAAAAATACCTGTATGGCCGCGATCCGCTGATCGGGGATATGGCGAAACACGTCATGCACATCGGCCTCGATCACGCGCACGTTTGTAAGCCCCGCCTGCTCGATACCGCGCAACGCCTTCACGAGACCCGCGCGATAGACCTCGACCCCGACATAGTCGCGCGCCAAATCCGCCGCCGCTAAAGTCAGTAACGACTCACCATCTCCAAACCCTATATCTAATACGACCTCCCGACACCCTTCGCCCAGTCTGTGCCACTCATGGTCGGCGACCGCAAACCGCCCCCAGAGGCGCTCGCGCGCGGCCCTGGCAGCATTGCCCAGAGGCCGCTCACGGCGCGCGTAGCTACGGATCTCGCGAGGATGAAGTCCGCTCACGACACAAGTCCGGCTGTAGGTGAGGACGGGTCCGCCGAGGTGCGCCGCGGCATACGTCCGGCGCGATACGCCTGCCGGCCCGCCTCCACCCCCTTGCGCATGGCCTCCGCCATCATCACCGGGTCACGCGCCGCGGCAATAGCCGTATTCATCAATACCCCATCACACCCGAGCTCCATGGCCACGGCCGCATCCGAGGCCGTGCCGACCCCGGCGTCAACCAGCACGGGTACGCGCGCGTTCTCGACGATGAGGCGAATATTCAAGGGATTGCGTATACCGAGACCGGAGCCGATGGGGGCGGCGAGCGGCATCACCGCGACACAGCCGATGGCCTCCAGCCGCTTGGCCGCGACCGGGTCATCGGTCGTATAGACCATGACCTCGAAACCTTCGGTGACCAATTGCTCGGCGGCCCTGATGGTCTCGACCATGTCCGGAAACAGGCTGCCTTTATCGCCTATGACCTCGAGCTTCACGAGTCTGTGATCGTCCAGCAGCTCGCGTGCCAACCGGCATGTCCGCACCGCCTCGTCCGCCGTATAGCAGCTGGCGGTATTGGGTAGGATCGTGAATCGATCCGGGGGCAGGACATCGAGCAGATTGGGCTCGCCCGGATTTTGGCCCAGGTTGGTGCGCCGCACCGCCACCGTGACGATCTCCGCCCCGCTCGCCACTACCGCACGCCGGGTCTCGTCCAGATCCTTGTATTTTCCCGTACCGACGAGCAATCGCGAACCAAACGTGCGCGCGCCCAGTCGCCAAGCATCATCACCTTGCGCCATCCCTAACCACCCCCAATCGCCTGAACAATCTCGATCCGATCACCGTCCCGCAGAACACGGTCGCCATGCTGGGCGCGCGGGACGATCTCGTGGTTGATCTCGACCGCGACGCGCTTGCCCACAAGCCCCATCTCGAGCAACAGGGCCATGAGGGCCACGGGCTCGGGGAGCGTACGAGACGCTCCGTTCACATAAATCTGCATAGACAATGGCACGCATCCCTAAAAAGCGATATATTGTATTGCCTCAAAGGCCGTCCGGCTATGCGGGTGTAGTTCAATGGTAGAACTTCAGCTTCCCAAGCTGATAGCGAGGGTTCGATTCCCTTCACCCGCTCCACCGC
>JAJZZU010000050.1 GCA_021797365.1 Pseudomonadota bacterium
TGACCCGCAGCCTGAAAACTCGGATCACCGACTGGGTCGCGAGTGGACGCGATGTCCTCGGGGACCTTTATCACGCCCTCATCACCATGGGCTGGCCGGCCTTCCTGCTCGGCATCGGCATCATCTTCGTGCTCGTGAACGGCGCCTTCGCGCTCGCCTATCTGGCCCAACCCGGCGCTATCGTCCACGCCCGGCCACAATCGTTCAGCGATGCCTTCTTCTTCAGCGTCCAGACCATGGCCACCATAGGTTATGGGATCATGTACCCAGGCACGTTCTACGCCAACGTGCTCATGAGCCTGGAGACCCTGATCGGCCTGTTCGGGGTGGCGTTTGCCACCGGCCTTGCCTTTGCGCGCTTTTCGCGCCCGCGCGCCCGCATCCGCTTTAGCAAAGCGGCGGTGGTGAGCCTCTATCATGACGTCCCCACACTCATGTTCCGGGTGGCCAACCAACGCGGCAACCAGATCCTCGAGGCGCGCGTGCAGGTGACGCTCCTGCGCAACGAACACAGCCCCGAGGGCCAACGGATGCGCCGGTTCCGGGATCTCGTGTTGTTACGCGATAGCACGCCGAGCTTCAGCTACTCATGGACCGTAATGCATCCCATTACCGGCAACAGCCCGCTGTCCGGGACATCGCGGGCGGCACTCGAAGAGGAGGATGCCGAACTCGTGGTAATCCTGGCCGGCCTCGACGAGACCCTCTCCCAGACCATACACGCGCGGCACGTGTACAAACCGGCCGCGATCCACTGGCGCCACCGGCTACGCGACGTCCTCTCCAAGGATACCCATGGCCACTACCTCATCGATTATCGCCACTTCGACGATATCGAGCTCGAACCACCAGAGACCCAGGGAGAGGCGTAAGCACGAGCCGCCGACGGCGCACGCTCTCATGCCCCGAATCCGGGGTCCAAGGTTTTCTCCACAAACAGGAGCGACCCACCAAATGCATGCAAGCGGGTTTACAGTGGTCCCTGCGAAACCGGTACGTTTCGCGAAACCGGGCGCCTGCACCTCTGCGTGTCACCGGCCTTATCTGCGTAAACGGGAGAAGGTCTGCTTCTCCCGTTTTCCGATAATCCCGCACATCGAGCAGGTCTGGCTTGCTTATAGGGGGTTGTGCTGCACGCTGCGGGAATCCCAACGCCCGTAGCCGGGCTTAGAACCGCTCGACGAAGGGGGGCAGGACCCGGGACCGATAAAATGGCGGAGAGGGAGGGATTCGAACCCTCGGTACGCTTTTGGCGTACACACACTTTCCAGGCGTGCTCCTTCAACCGCTCGGACACCTCTCCCGCAGGGCGCCAAGACTAACCCAGGTTCACGGTGCGCGCAACGACGGGCCCTAGGCCGGCATCGGCAAGGGCGGTATACTGCGCACCCATGGCCAACCCCGATTTCCTGAAGAGCTTACCTTCTTTCGCGGAACGCGCCACGCAGCTTTCCCGCCACAGCACCCCCTATCGCGACCCCGTGGCACGGATCCACTGGGAACGACTGTCACGACATGCATTCTGGTTGCCCGAGCAAGCGGTCTCGTTGTATGGGATCGAGGAGTACGATGCCTTACCGTTGGCCGCCCGCCAGACACTTTCGCATCATGAATTCGCCCGTTTCCTGAACGCCGGTGTCTGGCTCGAGAGCCTATTCCTCCAGAGGCTCGCGCACGCGACGCTCAAAGGCCCGCGCGCCACGCGCATCTACCACCTTCACGAGCTACGTGAAGAAGCCGGGCACAGCCTTATGTTTCTCGAGTTCTTCGAGCGCGCCGGACTCGACGATTGCGCAACCGCCGCACACTTTGATCGCTGGCTGACATTTCTTGGCCGGCGGCTACCCTTCCATTCGACGCTCTTTTGGAGCGCCATCCTGCTTGGAGAGGAGGTGCCCGACCGGCTCAACCGTTATGTTCGCCTGCACGCCCAAGGCGTATGCCCCGTCGCCGTCGAGCTATGCGTCCTCCACAGCACTGATGAAGCCCGCCATATCGCCTATGGGCAAGAGGTGTTGCGACATCGTCTGGAGCGTGCCGGACGTATGGCCCGCCTGGCTCTGGGGTATGCCTTGGGTGGCCTGCTGCGCCGATTCGTCGCCACTTTCTACTACCCGCCCCAGGACCTTTATATTCGCGCCGGGCTGCCGGCCGGGCCTTGGGCGGCACGCGCCGCTCGTCACGTACTACGCCGCCAGTTTGTGGCCCATTGCCTGGGTCCGACCGTAGCCCGCCTGCGCGGGCTCGGCCTTGCCATCAGCTGGCCTTAAAACTAACTCCCGTAACCCGAGGAAGAGTTCGTGCCAGTTCCCCCGCCGGTGGTGTTCTTCACCACGAGATCGTTGCGCACGCTCACGACCCCCGGGGTGGTGCGCGCGATATGCATGGCCTGACGGACTTGGCTTGCGCGATTCACAAAACCGCTCAAGATGACATGGCCACGATAAGTGTCGACCTTGATCTGGAATCCCTGCAGGGCCTGATCCTCGAGGATGCGCGCCTTGATCTTCGAGGTGATGGCGGCATCATGGAAATACTGTCCCGTGGTCTCGCGCGACGGCGTAGTTGAACAGCCGGCACCAAGCGCCAAAACCGTCCCGATCACGGCGCTTGCCAATATTCTCTTGGGACCCACTATCCGCAGTGCGTTCGTCATATAGCCGTCCTCTCGTTGTTGTTGTTTCCAGGGTCAGCCGCGGCAGGCCGCGGCGCCCGCCTCACACCTCCAGGGAATCCATCCATTTCTTGATCGCTTCCCGGGATTCTCCGTGACGCTCCTGGATCTTGCCCACCAGTTTATCGTAATTTCCGGCCGCCTCGGTAAGGTCGTCGTCGGTGAGCCGTCCCCAGCGACGTTTGGCCTCACCCTTCACCTGAACCCATTTACCTTTCACCTGTTCCTTGTTCACGGCAGCCCTCCTATATAGCCCGCGTCCGGCTCCTCACGACCCACCGCCATTGGAGTCGCCGCGCCGATTGTCATCGCGGCGATGATGTTCATCGCTATACCGGTAACGCCCGGGGCGGGCGACAAGCACCGCGGGACCCGCATGGGTCCGCGATGCTCCGTAGCTCAAGCCGTTATAGGCGGCCGACGGCACTCGTGCCGCCGACGCCATCAAAGGTGTCGCGACAAGCGCCGCGACGTACAGAAGATGCCTCCCGGTCATCGTAGACCTCCTTCATCCGACAAATGGGTGGAAACCCATTATCAGATGATAGGCAGGAGGCCGAATCTGACCTTAGGCGGTGCAGGAGCTGGGTTCCAGATGCGTAGGCTGCGGGGGACGCAGGTAGGGCGCCACGAACGGCGAAATATTACGGGCGCGCGTGGCCCCATCGCTCGCATCCCGACCCAAAAACTCCAAAAGCCAGACTTGGTGGGCAATCTCCTCATGCAGGATCGCCAGGACCAGATTATAAGTCCGGTTGTCCTTGCCCGAGGTGGCGCTGCAGAGCTCGGTATAGGCCCGCACCGACTCCTCGGCCGCCTTTAATAGAATGGGGATGATCTGCGGGACATCCGCCTCGGCCGGCAGATTGCGCAAGGCGCCAAGCCCCCCGAGTTCGCCGGCAAATGTCGCTGGCAGACGACCACCAAGTTCGTAGATGCGCGGCACGAGGGCCTCGAAATGGTTGCGATCCTCCTCCCGGGCATCATCCACCACCCGGCGCAAGGCGTCACCCTCGACACCCACGAGATGCATACGCAACAACGTGTAGTAGTAATAGTTGCCCATCTCGCCTAGCGCCCGCTCGACCAAAAGGTCCACGAGCCGCTGGGCATCCACACCACTCCACTCCACAAGCTCCCTCGCCACGCACCGTACCATGACCGCCTCCTTCGATAGACTCCCTGGGGCGACCGATCCCGGCGCCCTCCACCAGCCAGACCTATTGTCGGATGGACGGGCCCGCTCGGCGATCAGACCTTGGTCCGAGGGCTCACTGATAGCCAGGCGCGGCGCGCTCATGGGTCATTTCGTCGCCCGCATGCGGCGTATTCCCGCTTTCCACACTGGAGGCCGCCGCCGCTACGGCGCCACGCGCCTTGTCGCGACCCTGATCCATGGCATCTGCTACCCGCCTCGTCACGCTGCGTGTGGCATCGCGCGCCGCACCGACGGCGTCGCGTACCGCGCCCGACATGCGGTCACTCTTGGTCTTCGCGAAATCGCTCAACGATGAGCGGATTTCCCGTCCGGACTTCGGCGCCAACAAAGTGGCCGCGGCGTAGCCAAGCGCCACGCCGCTCACAAACAGCATGACCTTGGGACCAGTACGAACCGGAGAGACGGGCAGGTATTGTGCATTGGCTTCCATGGAAACACCTCCTGAATGGGAAATTTTGGCTTCAGACATCGCGCGGACTGCGCCCCACCAAGTAATACACGATCATACCCACCAGCGGAAACACCAGCACCACCACGATCCACAGCACTTTATGGCCGATACGCGCAGACCCCAGCAGTATGCTGATGATGGCAATCACGTCGAGAACCGCAATAACAGTCCCCAAAAGCGAGTATGAGCCCATATCCCTCACCCTTTATCGTTCTTGCGAGGCAGTCATGAGTCTACGCGCAGACCTCATGCCGGCCATCGACCTCAGGGCCTATATGGTCAACGTCAGGTGGGGAATATGTAATGGAAAAACTCGGTGCGGCTCGAAACGCCGCATTTCTCGTAGATCGTGCTAATGTGTTGCTTTAATGTCTTCTCGGAATTCCCTGTCAGTCTTGCCATTTCCTGAGTCGAAAGCCCCTTCAGCAGGAGTCGTGCCACCTCACATTCCTTGTTGGTCAGGGTGGCCTGATTCAAAGCGCGCTCCCGCGCCCCGATGAGCCCCTTGGGCTCCTGCCACAACCGCTCCAACACACGCTTCAAATCGCTTGTGGAGAACGGCTTCTCAAGCAGATAGGCGGCACCGTGATTCAAGGCCTCCTTGACGCGCGTCTGATCGGCGAATGCGCTGATCACGACCACCGGAATAGGCATACCCGCCTGCTCGATTTTGCGCAGGATCTCAAGCCCGTCGGGCTTGCCGGTATCGAGCATGATGTCCGTAATCACGGCGTCATATGACATCTCCTTCCAGGCCGCCAATGCCTCCTCGAACGTCGAGACCCACCGGCACGCCATGCCAAGTCCTTGCAGAGACTGCGAAAGGGCCTGCCCCGCTACGGCCTCATCCTCAATCAACAGTATCTGCCGAGTGCGGCGCATGGTGCCGGTATCGCGACGTCGCGATTCCTGCATCCCTGCCGCCAAACCGCTCTTTGCCAATCGTGCCGTCATCACTTCCCCTTTTTATGCAAACATACTATTTCGGTCGTCTTACAACAACTCCCGCGGCGCGATCACTGCACCGCCCCGCGCATCGGTACCGCAACACGCCCCTTCCGGCTCTTGGCCGCCAACAGCTGCGCATCGGCTGCGCGTCGCAAGAACTCTGCGGATGTCGCCGGATAGGTGGAAATACTATAAGAAAACCGCATGGGCCATAGGGACATCGTGCTTTCAGCAACGTCCTTTACGAGCCTCATGGCCAGCTCGTTGGCCAATCGCTCACCGATCTCGGGAAGAATCATGGCAAACTCGTCGCCCCCTATGCGGCAGGATATATCCACGCCTTTGCGGGCCCGTTCCGCCAGCACCTTGGCGGTGCGCCGCAAGATCTCGTCACCGCCTGAAAGTCCAAGATGGGTGTTGGCTTCCTTGAAATCGTCGAGATCGATGAGGAGCAGGGAGACGTCCCGCCGATACCGTTCCGCGCGCGCCAATTCGCGGTTTAACGCCCTATCGAAATTCCGGCGATTCCCTATCCCGGTTAAAGGATCGTGCTCCGCAAGCCATGCCACGCGCGCATACTCAGCGCCGTTGCGCACGCTTAGGGCCAATATCCGCGCGCAGGCCTGGGCAAAATGCCGCTCCCAGGCCGAGAAGTCCTCGCCGGCGCCATCACGGATAAAGTCAAGACGCCCTACGCAGACATAATCCACAGCAAGTGGCACGGTCAAAACCACAACGCCGCGCCCCGATCCGGGTTCTCCTTGGAAATACGGCAACGCCTCGATATCGGCGTCGCGTGCGGCGTGGATCACATCCAGGTCACAGAGGCTTAGTTCCGGTGAGCGCTTGAAGGCGCAGGTTTTTATGGCCGCGTGGCCGCCGGCCCGTGACCAGTGCGCGCGCACCTCGAGAACCTCGTCTTCCAGTTGGAGTATTACCACATGTTCGCACGGGATGAGCTCGGCCATGGCCGTTAACGTCGCCGGAAGGGCTTCATCGAGATCCAGGGACTTTCCAGCCAGGTAGGCAATCTGCATCAGCCAGTCGAACCCCGTCCCCTTGATCTTACCGCGGCTCTCATCCGGCCCCATTTCGTAGCGCTCATTATATGGACGGCTCTATTCTACAAATGGGTGGGCCCGCCCCTATCGGACGTTGGTCGGAATAGCGGATCGAAAACGGCAAGATTATCGAATATTCACGAGCCCGCTTTGTCCATGGTTGCACGCACCGCCTCTATGAGGGTACTTACGCCAAATGGCTTGGCTAGGTATCCGGCGAACCGCGACCCACGGGTTTTTTCCTCGGCGCTTGCCTCATCATAACCACAGCACAGGAGCACGGGGATACGTGCGTTAATGGCCTGCATCTCCTTGCAGGCATCCTCCCCGCCCTTGCGCGGCATGGAGAGATCAAGGATGACGAGATCGATCTCGGCCATATGCTCGCGAAATATCCGGACCCCCTCCACGCCGTCAGGGGCCACCAGCACGCGGTAGCCAAGCGGTTCCAGGGCACGCTGGGCGAGCGATCGCAGCATTTCCTCATCGTCCACGAACAATACGGTGTGATGCCTGACATCGCGCGGCCGGCGCACCTCTTCAGTACCACGCCGCTCGCGCTCGGGCGCGGCCGGCAACACGATACGCACCGTCGTGCCACGCCCGGGGGCGGTGTCGACATCGATACCACCGCGATAGGCCTTCACGATACTCAAGACCACGCTAAGACCTATACCCCTGGCGCCCTCTTTGCTGGAAAAAAAGGGCTCGAAGATGCGCCTGACAAGGGCCGGTTCCATGCCGCGTCCGGTGTCCGAGACCTCAAAGACGGCATGCAGGCCGGGTTGCGGTCGACCATAGGCAAACATATCAGCGACATCGTCTGCGATATCCATGCGATCCGTGGTGATCGACAGTGTGCCGCCGCCCTCGGCCATTGCCTCGCTCGCGTTCAGACAGAGATTCAGCATCACCTGCTGAATCTCGGCGGGGTCGGCCTCGATCGGCGGAATATCGGGTCGCAGGGCCTTGCGCACCACGATCGACTTCTGCATCCGCGACCGGAGAATGACCAGCATCGTTGTCACCATGCTGTTCAAGTAGACGGACTCCAGCGACCCCTTGCCCGGTCCCGCGAAGTCCAAAAGCTCACGGTTGAGCTCGGCGGCGCGCTCCGAGGCCTGGATGATGGTCTCGATATCCTTTTGAACAGTATGCTCGGGCGCCAAGGCCATGCGCGCAAGCTCAGCACTCCCTACGATGCCGGTCAGGATATTGTTGAAATCGTGGGCAATTCCGGCCGCCAGAACCGCGGTGTTCTCGTGCTTTTGCGACCTTATGACGAGCTCCCGCAACCGCTGCGCATTATCCTCGGCCTCCCGGCGTCGTGTCACGTCGCGTGATACCACGACCCAATGCCCGGGCGTGGTCAGGGGGGCGGCCGAAAATTCGGTCCAGAACATCTCGCCATCGCCACGATAATCGACGAGCTCGGCACGCACCGGCTGTCCGGCACGCATCTCCTGCCGTATCTCGTCGAGCTTGCGCCTGTCGGTCCGTGGACCCGGCGCCAGACATAAAAGCTCACGGTCCTCTTGCGCGCGACCCGGCGTGCCCATGCGGCGAACACAAGCGGAATTGCGGTAGATGACCTCGTGCCCATCCGCTGACCGGTTGCGGGCAATCAGTAACGATTCATCGAGGTAGGATAGGGCTTCACTCAAAAGCTCGCGGCCCGCGCGCCCTCGCAAGACACCGTGCAGGCGCGCGCCGAGCCGCGCGCCCTGATGACGCGACACGACGTCGAGCACCCCCCAGCGCAGACCGGCTGTGACAAGGCCATCATCGACCTCCTGGGCGACCACGATCACGGGCCGCACCACCACATCCTGCACGGTATCCTGCCAGATGCGAAACACCGACTCGCTTATGACAATGACATCCAGCGTGAGGTCCTGGAGCCGGGCGCGCGCCGCCGGCGACCAGGGCCGTTCCTGGACGTCCAGGGATATTTCCTCATTGCGACAGATCTTTGCCACCCATGCAGGGTCGACGTCGAGACACAGGACCGACAAGATTGGCTTGGCAACACTCATGCGGAATACTCGGTTTTCGGGTTGAAAAAGCGTCAAGGAGCCGTCCGGTGTTACGGCGACCGGAAGCGGAGCACGAAACGCGTACCAGCGGGCCCGGTATGACCCAACGACAAGGGCGCCCCGGCGGCGCTCGCCAGGGCATGGGCGATGGCAAGTCCAAGACCCATGCCGCTCGTACGCGTCGTCGTCAAGGGCTCGAACAAACGCTCGCGCACTTCGTCGGGCAGGCCCGGACCACTGTCCTCCACCCACATCTCGATCTGATCGCCCGCTTGGTGGACCTGCACATACAGGCTGCGTGCGGCCGGCGGTGGCTGCTCGGACAGTATCTGTAGCGAGTTCAGGATCAAATGATCGATAGCCTGCACCAGGAACTTGGGGTCCGCCACCACCATCGTATCGCGCCCTGCGTCGACCGTGAGAGTGACCCGCGACTGACGCGCGAGCGGGCGCACCATCTCCGCGACTTCAGTTAGCACCTCGGCGAGACTGATAGGGCGCCGCGCGATCTCCCCGGAAAACTCCGCGATCTGGGCCACGACGCGGCGCACCCGGACATTGATGCGCTCGAGCTGCTCCAACACCTGCCGGCGCACCTGGTCGGTATCGGCCCCGGGGGACTCCAGAGACTCTATGAGCAGATGGATGTTATGGAGGGGATTACGTACATCGTGAAGGACGGCCGACAGACTGATCCACAAGGCCTGATTGCGCTCGACACTCATGAGCCGTTGCCGGAATCCCTCTGAGGTCACCAGCGCCTGCGCGAGCTTGGTGCGGGCATGCCACCATGCGCCAAACGCCCCCGCCCCTCCTCCCACCAATGCCGGCACCCCAAACAAGAGAAGGGCCGGATCGCGCGGCGAGACGAGCGCGTCCAATAGCCGGTAGTGATAGCCTACGGCGCCGGCGACAAGACCCAAAACCACACCGCCCAGGGTATACAAAGCGCCGCTGAGATCTTGTCGGGCGACCCCCTCGGGCGGCCGCGCACCACGCAGGTACAGCAGGTTGGAACGGCTTGCATGGCCACTGCCACGACGTCCGATAGCCTTGCGCAGGCGATTGGCCACATGACCGTGATCATCTTGCTCGGGGCAACTTCCTGTCATGAATCCGTTCCTCTTGGCCGCCGCCACGAAGCCTGATTCGAAACACACGCCCCCCGCGTATCCTGTGGATCGGATGGGGCGAGCCGGCCAACCTTGGCCTTGAGCTCTCCAGAAATGGCGGAGAGGGTGGGATTCGAACCCACGTGGGGCGATGCCCCCAACAGATTTCGAGTCTGCGCCGGTATGACCGCTTCGGTACCTCTCCCCGGGACGATAAGCTTAACCGGTGTCGCCAAGAAAGGATAGAGGGGGTATGATCGAGCCCATGCGCACGCCCGGCGACAGAATGAAGGGGACAGGGCCCAGGCCTTTGCCATGGTTCCACACCCCATATTAAGAACCCTGGCGCTGGCCGCCCTCGCGGCGGTTATGCTCGACGGGTGCTCCTCCCGTCACGTCCAGCCAAAGCTCGTGCGCCTCCCGGACCAGGGACACGGTGAACTGGTCGTCCTGACACGCAGCGGCCCTACGACCTATTACGAAGGGGCGCAGGGACCAGCGGGGATGGAATACGACATGGCCCGGGATTTTGCCGATTATCTCGGACTGAAACTGAAAATCAAGGTCATTGCGCGTGACCGCGGACTGATGCGGGCCCTGGCCGCCGGAGAAGGCAACCTCGTGGCCGGCCTTGCGATCACATCGGCGCGGAAACAGGAGGCGCGCTTCGGTCCACCCTACCAAGTCATCCACGAAGAGCTTGTATACCGTGCCGGTACCCGCAAGCCCGACAATGCCCGCGCCCTGATCGGGCGACCGATCGAGGTGGTGGCGGGATCGAGCGCGGCCACGGCCCTCGCGCGTCTGCGCCCGACACTGCCGCATCTGGCCTGGACCGATACCACCCACATGCAGGCCGATGAACTGTTGTTCCTGGTATGGCAGGGCCTGTTGCGCTTCACGGTCGCTGACTCCAACGTAGTCGCGGTCAATCGCCGCTACTACCCGGCGCTACGCGTCGCCTTTACCGTCGGACCACCACGGGCATTGGCCTGGGCGTTCCCAAAGAAGCGCGACACCAAGCTCTACCGCGCCGCCTTCCGCTTCTTTGCGCAGCTGCGGCGCTCGGGACAGTTGGCCGACCTGATCGCCCGCTACTACGGCGTTACACGATTCAACTACGTCCATATCCATACCTATTTGAGACGAGTGCGGGTAGCGCTGCCGCTCTACGCCCCGCTCTTTCGGAGCGCCGGCGCCCGTTATCACATCCCCTGGCGTCTGCTGGCCGCGGTTAGCTATCAGGAGTCACGCTGGGACGCCAACGCCGAATCGCCGACCGGGGTTCAGGGCCTCATGATGCTGACTAATGACACCTGTCTCTCGGTGGGGGTGACGGATCGCCTGAACCCACGCCAGAGTATCGACGGAGGGGCACGCTACCTGCGCGCGCTCCTCGACGCCCTGCCCTCTGATATCCCGCAGCCCGACCGGACCTGGATGGCACTGGCCGCCTACAATATCGGCGTCAATCATCTTGAGGACGCCAGGTGGCTTACACGCGAACAAGGGGCCAACCCGGATCGCTGGACCGACGTCGAGCAACGCCTGCCGCTTCTCGAAGACCCCTGGTGGTTTCGCAAGACCCGCTACGGCTACGCCCCGGGCTACACGGCCGTGCAATACGTCAATCGTATCCGGGTCTACTACCGGATCCTTCGCCACCTCCGCCAGACCTCGGGGGCCACGCGCTCGCTACTCTTTCAATTGAGCGAGCCCGCGATCTGAGCCGTCGGCACGACGAGCACGGAAGAAATCACGCAGGAGCGCCTCGCATTCCGCCGCCAAGACGCCACCGGCAACCGACACGCGATGATTGAAACGGGCATCGTCTGTGAGCGTGAAGGCCGAACCCGCGGCCCCCGCGCGCGGATCCGCTGCGCCGAACACGAGACGCGCAATGCGCGCATGCACGAGTGCGACGGCGCACATGGCGCAGGGCTCCAGGGTGACATACAAGACGCAATCCTTGAGACGGTAATTGCCGATCCGCGCCCCGCCGGCGCGCAACGCCAGAATCTCTGCATGGGCAGTCGGATCATAAAGGGCGATCGGGCGGTTACCGGCGCCCGCAAGCATGACACCGGCGCGCACCAGAACCGCGCCGACCGGCACCTCGCCCGCACGCCCGGCAT
>JAJZZU010000051.1 GCA_021797365.1 Pseudomonadota bacterium
TCGTTAAGTTAAGTGACGGCTCAATCTAAGACGCTCAGTAGGGACACCGTACGCTTGGTGCCGTTGTATGGCGTGGGCGAGATCTTGATGGCGCCGATTACTTGATGGCGCCGATTATCAGCTAAGGCACATCTGATCTAACCCCCCATTTCGACAAGTGCAGGATGCAGAAACGGGGTTTTGCCAGGGCGGACCGTCCAAACGCACCGTTCTGCGCCCCGATGGGGCTTTATTTCTTTGTTCGGGAGGCCTTCTGTGGCCTGAAACCCGATTTCCGGACGGACTACGCCCTTAAGGGTCGCAGCAGGCGTCGGCGCACGAGGTACAGATTGGCGAGTGCGCAGGTGACGAACAGCCGATGGGCGTTCTTTTCGAGACCCCGGTAGCGGACCTTGGTGAAATGGAAGACGCCCTTGATGACGCCAAAGACGTGCTCGACGCGGCTGCGGACCTGGGACTTGATACGGTTACGAGCGCGCTCGACCTCGTTTACGACGCCCTTATACCGATAGCGGCGGTTCGTGAGGTCACGGGCCTTCGGGGCGTGTTGCCGGAGGACATCGGTCTGGCCCTGATACGCCGAGTCACCCCACACCCGGGTCTCTTCGCCATGGAGGAGGTCGGGCAGGACCGTGGCGTCATGAACGTTCGCCGCGGTCGCCACTACGGAATGAATGACCTTGGTCTTGCTGTCGACCCCGATATGGGCCTTCATGCCGAAGTACCACTGATTCCCCTTACGCGTCTGATGCATGTCCGGATCGCGCTGCTTGTCCTTGTTCTTGGTGGACGAGGGGGCATTGATGATGGTGGCATCGACGATCGTGCCTTGGGTGACCTTGACGCCTTGGGACTCCAGATGCCGGTGGACCTCCCGAAAGAGCTTTTTCCCGAGATGGTGCTTCTCGAGGAGATGACGGAACTTCAAGATGGTGGTCTCATCCGGCACCGGCTCCCGGCCGAGATCGATACCCACGAACCGGCACATGGACACCGATTCGTACAGGGCTTCTTCCGCCCCGGGATCGGAGAGGTTGAACCACTGTTGGAGAAAATAAATGCGCAGCATGCGCTCCAAACCCACCGGCGGCCTGCCATTCTCACCCTTGGGATAATAGGGTGCGATCACGGCGCAGAGGTCTTGCCAAGGTATGACCTTCTCCATGTCCGAAAGGAACTTCTCGCGACGGGTGGGCTTCCTGTGGGTCTCGAAGGTACCGGTGGCTAAGGTAAGCTGGCGCATGGATTTTATCCGTTTTGACTGGCGCCATTTTACCATAACGGCTTGTATGTAGGGACTAAATCAGAGGTGCCCTAAGCGAATGGCTCGCCTGGCGCCCCTTTTATGGTGGCCTTCGGCGCTGCGCGATTTGTTGCATAGGGATACAAAAGCGTGGATAAGTACAAAAAACAGGCGCAGGCAACGGGTTGACCGCCAGCCCACGAATCGTAAGATGACGATAAGGAGCGCATTATGATGATTCGAGACCTGATGACCAAAGACCCGATCACCGTCTCTCCCGATACGTCGGTCGAGGATCTCGCGCAGACATTGCTTGCCCACCGCATCAACGGCCTGCCGGTTGTCGATAAAGATCGCCATCTCCTAGGCGTCGTTACCGCCGCGGATCTGATCTACCGCGCCGCTGATGAGCGATTCGAGCCTCGTCAATCGGTCTGGAAGGAAAATTTTTGGGTTTCTTTCCTGAATCCCGAGGGTGCCCACCCCAGCAAGGGTGTCGGCCATACCGCCGCCGAGGTGATGACGAGTAAGGTACACAGCGTTGCGCCGGACGCCCAGGCTTCTGTGGCCGCCCGGCTCATGACGGACTATCAGTGCGTCATGCTGCCTGTGGTCGAGGCCGGAAAGGTAGGCTCTTCCGGGTTTTGTGTGGGTAGCCCATAAAAGCCTCATGACGGGCACCCTGCTGGATAAAGGTCAAGCTTCCCGCAATGGAAGAGAATCGCGATGCGATATTGGGTGAAATTCCGATAGCCGCGGGCGTTGGCTTTGAGGAGTTGGATCTGGGCATTCATGCCTTCTGCGGCGGCGTTGGTGATGCGATGTTTCGTGTAGGCGAGTAGCCCCGGCAGATGGCGTTTGAGGGTCTTTGCGGCGGCAATGATGGGCGGTAGTCGCGAGTGAGTCGCCCAGAAGTACCAACGGTCGAAAAACTTGTGGGCCGATCCGGTATACCGGTAGTCCCAGAAGTCGGCAAACGCCTCCTTGATCGCCCAAGCACGGCCCACTTTCAACGCATCGACTTTGAGCGTCTGGAAGCGTTCTCGCTGGCGATCTGTCCAGTTCAATGGGTTCTTCAGCCAAAGATATCGGGTCTTCGTGAGCATCCCGATGCCCTGGGCTTGGAGTTCTCGGTGCTCGCGCCGACGCACTAGATCAACCGCCTTGTTCAACTCCTTCGCGCAGTGGAACTTGTCATGTACGATCAGGGCTTGCGGAGCCGCTACGCGGGTGGCTTCAAGATAAGGCACCCACATATCCATGGCCACGGCATCGATCGCATGGCGTTGAGGCTTAAGGATCGCGGTCCAAAGCGTATTGGCAGCCTCCCGGGTGCGTTCGGGCACGACCTCAAGGACTCGTCGGCCCTCGAGGTCGTGCAGCACCGAAACATAATCATGACCCTTGCCGAAGCTCTTCTCATCGAGGCCAGCGTAGCGCAACCCTTCCAACGATCGGCGGGCCACGCCGCGGGTCACCGCCCGTTCCACATTGTGGGCCGCATGGCCCATCACCCGATCCACTTGGTCCCAAGAGAGCGCCGTCAGCCACTGGGCCTGCACCTTACTGCGCACCGCTTGCAACACCTGAATGGCATAGGCTTCAAAGAGTTCGGTAAAGCGACTCCCGTCCTCGGCCCAGACGACCGGGATCTGTTTGACCCCACACTTCAGACAGTTGACCCGCGGGACATCGGCCTCGATGAAGGTCTTCCATTGCATCGTATTCAGATGACGCCAGCGTCGCGGACGAGTATCGTAACCGGGTACCACGGCCTCACATTCAGGGCAGTGTAGCGGCACGTCTAGCGGCCACCCCACGCGCACCGTAATCTCGCTTAAGCGGCGTATCGCCTGAGGCTTCTTGCACCACCACTGCCGTGACTCGCCACGGCGCCGTAAATCCCAAGAGCTTTTGGTACAGTTCAGTGTCACGCATAGGGGTATCATACTTGCCTGCGGGGGCGCCTGATGCAAGCCCAATACCCCCTTACCCACACGAAAGCCTGAAGACCCATAAAAAAACGATCGACCGTGAAGGTAGCGGTCTTCACAAAGGTGGTATGAGCCGTCGCAAATGAGCGGAATTGCTAAGGCGTCATGGGCATGGCGCACCCTGACGCGGCGGATACCGTCAAAATGGAAACGATTGCGCGAGTTCTATTCGTGTTATCGTCTTTTCCCTTATGAAAATTTCCACGCACTCGTCACGCAGGACATCCTTATCGAATGGCCGATGACGAAACCTGGATGATCGTGCGTGGTGACGAGACGCAAGTCCTCCGTCCGTGTTCTTTCAGCCGGAGGTTTTATTTATTTCTCAATATCAGCTTTAAAAATAACAAGTGGCCGAAAAGAAGCACAGTCTAGTTTTAAACAACAATATTTTTTATAAGAACAAGAGATAATGGATGCCTTTCATGGAAAGGATTTGGGGCTCTTCCGCACAAAATGTGGGTAGCTGGCATGGCTAATCGAGGCCTTTAAGGAAGAGTTTCTTTCCGACTTTGACGCAGCGCTTCACCTTGGCCTGTCCCTCGGGGGTTGGCATGAGATGACCGCATTGGCGGCACTGATCAAGTTCCACGCGGTAGACATCGACGCGTCGGCCAGCGAGTCGGCCCGTCAGATCGACCGGGTAGGTGGCGATCTTGCGTTTGAGCGAAGGACTGGCACACCGCTCGCAGAGACGCGGGGCGGCGTGGGGATCTTTACGCTTGAATAGAGTGAGCCAGTTTCCCATACTCGGATTTTCTCAGAACGGGATGATCCATGCACCTCGCCTTGAAGACGCTCTTGAACCGCGTGGAACCGATGAAGGGCTTTGTCTACGAGTCGAGCCGTATCCACCCGGCCGGTAAGACGCGCAGAGGAGGCATATCAGCCACGCCCTCGATCGAGATCGGGCTACGCGCGCATGAAAGCCGGCAGGGCCGCTGCTCGCAGTGCCTGAAGCCGGCGCCAGGATATGACACTCTAGCGGAGCGACGCTTTCAGTTCGTGCCATTGTGGGGCATGCCGACCTGGTTCCTGTACGCGCCCCGGCGGTTGGCGTGCGATTCGTGCGGTATTCACGTGGAGCATCTGCCGTGGGCTTTGGGGAAGCGCCCGGTCACGCAGAGCTTCGCCTGGTTCCTCGCCAGCTGGGCCAAGCTGCTGAGCTGGCAGGTGGTCTCCCGGCGCTTTGAGACCAGCTGGGAAAGCGTTTTCCGCTCCGTGGAGATGGCGGTGATCTGGGGCCGCGAACGCCTGGATCTCACCGGCATCTCGGCTGTAGGCGTAGACGAGATCTACTGGAAGAAGGGCAAGTTCCTGACGCTCGTGTATCAGATCAACGAGGGTATGAAGCGGCTCTTGTTTGTCATCGAGAATCGCCAAGAGAAGAGTCTGTCTCAGTTCTTCGCCTGGTTGGGCAAGGAACGTAGCGCGGCGATCGAGTTCGTCTGCTCGGACATGTGGAAGCCCTATCTGAATGTCATCGCCCGCCACGCCCCCAATGCCCTGAACATCCTGGACCGCTATCACATTGCCGCCAAGATGAACAAAGCCATCGATGATGTCCGTGCGCAGGAAACACGCGCCCTGAAGCGCCTCGCCGAGGGAGCGAAGGTGATCCTCACGCACTCACGCTGGTGCCTCTTGAAGCGTCCCGAGAACTTGACCGAGAACCAAGCGATCAAGCTGAAGGATCTGCTCTCGTACAACTTGAAGTCCATACGGGCTTATCTCCTCAAGGAGGAGTTCCAGCTCTTCTGGGAGTACGTCTCGCCGGCATGGGCCGAAAAATTCATGGACCAATGGTGTAAGAAGGTCATGCGATCGCGCTTGGAACCGATGAAGAAGATCGCGCGCATGATCCGTGTCCACAAGCCGCTTATCTTGAACTGGTTCGCAGCCCGCGATGAGGTCTCTCTTGGTGCCGTCGAGGGCTTAAACAACAAACTCAAGGCGAGTATCAGGTCATCCTATGGATTTCGCACCCCAAAAGCCATAAAGATCATGCTTTATCATAAGCTTGGCGCGTTACCAGAGCCGGAGCTCACCCACAGATTCTGCTGAGGAACCGGATTTGGTATTAGCGTTTTGTCGATGTTTGCGCCCGCCAATGCCGGACGGCCCGCAGGCGGTGCGAATCCCGTATGGCGCCCTTGTGCCGTTCGTGGCGGAGCATAAGATCGCGCGCCTTTCATTCGCACCCCGGGGCGTGTTGCCAAAGGGCATCGCTCCGGCCCTAAATACGCAAAGTGTGGCGCACGCTCGGGCTTCCTTGCCATGGAGAAGATCGGGCCGTGTTGCGAAACCGGCGAACATTCGCAGTGGTCGCCACTGGCCACAGGCCACATGGCCGGCCGTATAGGGGCGCGAGTGGGAGAGCGGATCAACGGGCCGGCCTTTCGAAAGGGGGGCGTGGGCTTAAAGACGAAGGCCATCCACGATAGGCAAGCGGATGATGGGGGTATGCAGGGGGCGGACGTAAACGCCCGCCCCAGGTCTTGGCGTCACATCAAGGCTTCAGGGCCACATAGCCCTGCATCTCCTTGCGGGCGACCTCGAGGACGCCGGCGGGAACTATGCGTGCAAACGTAAAGATGTCCTTGCGCACTAGGTGAGTGGCAAGCATGGCGTTGTGGCATGCGCGGATCTTCAGGCCGTGAGCGGCTAGCTTCTTAAGCGGTATCCGGTTATGGGCGTCATTCCAGACCGACAGCATGCGTATCCCCGGTCCGAAGGCCACAAGCTCCAGGCGATAGCGCCGGGGGTTGTTGCCAAAGGCCTTTTCGATATTGGTCAGGACCGCGACTGCGTAGTTCCACCGGGCGGGCGCGGCGCTATCGACCTCGATCACGGCCTTCAATACCTTGCCTTTGAAGAATGTAGGTGTCGGTAAAGGATGGCCGTTATAGAAGGCAGGATAACTATTATAGGATGCCGGGCCGTAATGAACCGCCCACGCCTTGGGCAGTCCCAGAAAAATCGTGGCCACGATGACCAGCAGGGCTTGATACGATCGCAACGGATAGGTACGCATGACTTGTCTCCTCTCAATCATGATGTATGGTATAAATCGTGAGTCTTTACGCTCCTAAGCCTTCCACAAGAATCGTTAACGCTATATTGACAGAAGGGATCTCGTCAATATCCCCTTGAAGCCAAGACCGAGAATATCGTTCGGAACGGTGTGCATGCGTGGCAAAATAAGGCCGCGCGGTCGATGGCGCCGCGGCTTTACTATGTTTCGGCAATTCCACAGTGCAATGCCATCGAATATCAGTCAGCGGCGCGCACCGTGGTGGCTAAGCAAGGAGTGGCGAGGCTAGATAAAGGCCATGGCCTTTACGTTTCCGAAAGGAGACAAGAACACATCGGCGACCCCAAGTTCGGCGGCATGCAAAAGATCCACGAGATCCATGGCCTCGTAGAGGCAGACGGGCTGCTGGATAGCGTGGCGTTGCGCCATGTCAGGCGCTAGGTACGCGAATCGTTCCGCGGCTGGACGGTCCCTGTGGGGATATCGGCGCCCGAGTTCCGAGTTAAGCCCCGAGGCGGATAGAAAGACCCGGCCGCCCGGCTTTAGGTGCAATGTCCAGGCGCGCACGGCCGCCACCGCCTCGACGTATCGCAGGTAATGGATGGCCCGCTGACAGATGATGGCGTCATAGGGCGCGTTGGGCAGGGTCTTTGGCAGGGCACGGAAATCCGCCTGAATGAAGCTTGGTGGCTGTGGAATAGGGCGCCCAGCCAGGGCACACTGGATGTCTACGCCGTGGTCATGCTGGTCTACGGCGGTAACCAGGGCGCCGCAGGCTACCATGCGCAGGGTTTGTCCGCCTCTTCCGCAGGCCAGATCCAGGGCGGAGGGGCGGCTCGTGGGGTCTTGCGCAAACCGTGCATCGAGAAATGCAAGGCAGCGCTCGTCCAGATCATCCGCGCGTTGGCTCGCGACATCGATCCCCTGGCCCGCGCCCGCGAGACGCCGGCGTGTTCGGTCATCAAGCCATGGCTCATTGTGTACGTCGAAGTTTTTGGGGACCATGAACGCCTCCTTTTTTTGTCGGGTATCTTCCTATAATCGCAAGTCGTGACGAGCCCGGTGGGCCGGCCTCATCAAGTTTCTGTCCACTTCTCAAGCAAGAGTAGCCTAAAAGAATGGCAATCCGACGACAGCTTGCTAAAGCTGTAAGCGGTGCCGACAGTGGGTGTGGGTTCTATGCAGAATGGCGCATGCAGGGCGCCAAAAAGCCCGTGTGTGATGGAGATAAGTGGCCAGCCTCTCCGGCGGTTCATCAGAAAGCCGTGATCCTAAGGCCCGCGGTAGATTTCGCTTGGGGGCCGGCGAAAGCGCGGTGGGACAGCGGTTTGGGCGGCCTCAAAGGATTGGACCGCAGGGCCGCGCGAAACGCAAGGCCTTGAAGGCTCAAAAACCGGTCGCGGTCGATCTTTTTATTGGACGTATCCCCGTCGAGCGGGATGCGAATGGGCCGCTCCATGAGGGAGCAATTGGAGGCCGCTGTAGTGGTATGGGCGTCGGATCGGCCGATGTGTTTGGCAAGGGATTGGCGGCAGCCCCGGCGCGCCGCCTCAAATGCGAGCCTTTTTGCGGTGGATGCCTCAGGCATCGACCGGCCCCAGGCCGTAGTCGGTTTCATGGATGAAGGCGACGCGCGCGACAGGCGCGCCTCGCAGAGGCTCCGGCCACAGTGATCAAAGGATAGGTCAGACGCGCAGCCGTCATGGTAGACTTATAAGCATGGATCCCATCCTCTTAGTCGAGCACCTGACCAAGCGGTTCGGCGACAATCCGGCGGTTGTGGACGATGTCACGTTCTCCGTGGCCCAAGGGAGCGTGTTCGCATTCCTCGGACCGAATGGGGCGGGGAAGTCGACGACCATCAAGATGCTGACCACGCTCCTTCGTCCGACGTCAGGCACCATACGCGTAGCGGGACACGATCCCACCACCGATCCAGACGCCGTGCGGCGCGCCTTCGGCATCGTGTTCCAGGATCCGTCCCTGGATGACGATCTCACCGCGCTTGAAAATCTCGAGTTCCACGGCATTCTCTATAAGGTACCCAAAGAGACGCGTCGCGCGCGCATACGGGAACTCCTGGCGTTGGTCGATCTCGCAGATCGGAAAAACAGCTTGGTGCGGGAATTCTCTGGTGGCATGAAGCGGCGTCTCGAGATCGCCCGCGGCTTGCTCCACCACCCGCAGATCCTGTTCCTGGATGAGCCTACGCTTGGGCTTGACCCTCAGGCGCGCAACCACCTCTGGGGTCATGTGAAAAACCTCAACCGTGACCAGGGTGTCACGGTGTTCTTCACGACCCACTACATGGAGGAAGCGGACAACATCGCCGAGCGGATCGCCATCATTGACCGCGGGCGCATCGTCGCGGAAGGCTCGGGGCAAGAACTGAAGAACAAGACGGGGGTGGACTCGCTTGAAGGCGCCTTCCTGGCCCTCACCGGCAACACCCTGCGCGAGGAGGCGGGCGGCTCGGTGGACCGCTTGCGCCAAGCGCGCCAGTTGTGGGGCGGCCGCCGCTGATTTGCCGATGGAGATGAGCGCGGTCTATGTCATGTGGTTGCGGGAGGTCAAGCGGTTCACGCGCTCGCGTTCGCGTATTGTGGGTTCCTTAAGTCAACCGCTCTTGTTTCTGGTGGCGCTCGGCTACGGTCTGGGGCCGATCTTTCGCAGGGCCGGGCAGGGCGATTACTTCGCCTTCATCGTGCCGGGCGTCATCAGCATGTCCATCCTGTTTGTGTCGCTCTTCAATGGCATGCAGATCATCTGGGACCGACAGTTCGGGTTCCTGAAGGAGGCGCTGGTGGCGCCGGTCTCGCGCCTGGCGATCATGGGAGGGCGCGCCCTTGGCGGGGCCACGGTGGCGATGATGCAGGGGACGCTCGTGCTCGTCATCACGATGATCGCGGGCTTTCGGCCGGTGTCACTCACCGGCATGGCCTTAGGCCTTCTGGTGATGTTCTTTACGGCGCTACTTTTTAGCGCGTTGAGCATGGTCATAGCCTCACGGCTTCGGGATATGCAGGGCTTCCAGCTCATCATCAATTTCCTTGGGATGCCGCTCTTTTTTCTTTCCGGCGCACTCTTTCCGATCGCCCATCGATCGCGGGGGCTCGGGCTCGTAGCCCGCTTCGATCCACTGTCCTACGGTGTGGATGCATTGCGCATTTTTCTTGTGGGGCACGGCGTGTTCGGCCTCACCCTCGATTTCACCGTTTTGGCGGGGGCGATCGTGGCGATCTTCACGCTAGGTGCGCGTTTCTTCTCGCGGATGGAGATCTGAGCGGGGGATTCGTCGATTTGGCGGCCGCCTTGTCTTTGAGTGAGGATCCGAGAACTCTCCGGGTTGCCCTGGCGGGGGGCGGGTGGCGCCTTTCTGGGATCCCCCTGAACTGGCAGTGGACAACGGCTTATTCGGCCTGCAGCGGGCCGTTCGATCTGTAGCGTGTCTCCTCTTTGTGGGGGAGGGCCCGGTATCCACAAAAACTGTGGACAAGTGTGTGGATGGCGGCTGGGTATCGACCATTTGTTGAGGCTGGATAGAGCGGTTGCGATGTTGCTGTTTTTGGAGGCGGCCCGGGTCCCCTACCCCCCGGCTAATGGTCAATACATGTGACTCCCATGATGCCCATATCTCAGGCTGCGCCGTACAGATTTGAATTGAGTTTCTGCCGCAACCGTGCTTAAACCTGACTAGTCTGGTCATAATTGGAGGGTCTGATTATGCGAAGCTGGCAAATCCAGGAAGCCAAAACTCATCTATCCGAGCTCGTGCGCGAAGCGGAACACATAGGACCGCAGGAGATCACCTACCATGGCCGTCCCGTGGCCGTGGTAGTCTCGCGCATTGAGTACGAGCGCCTCACGGGGACGCATGCCTCGCTCGTGAGGTTCATGCAATCATCACCCTTAAGTGAGCGCGAAGACGTCGAATGTGAGCGCGATAAGAGCCGGACGCGCGAGGTTGTGCTCTGAGTTATCTGGTCGATACTAATGTGTTGTGGGAACTCCGTCGGCGCAGGCCCGACAGTTGTGTAGCGCGCTGGTTCGAGGCAAGGCCTTCGACGGCGCTGTATCTCTCGGTACTCACGCTAGGCGAACTGCGCAAGAGGATTGAGATGATCGAAGAGACTGAGCGTCGCCACAGGCTTATCGACTGGTTGGAAACGGAATTGCCGATTTTCTTTGCCGGGCGTATCTTGCCCATAGATGCCAAGACTGCCGACCGCTGGGGACGTCTTATGGCCCAAGCCGACCGTCCCCTTCCAGCGATTGATAGCCTTCTGGCCGCCACGGCGCTGATCCACAACCTTACGCTCGTAACCCGCAACGTACGCGATTTCGCCTTCGAGAACCTTGCGCTGATTGATCCGTGGCAAGAAACCGCCGGGTCGTGATCGGCCGTAGATCGCGGCAGGACGCGCTACGGTTATGATGCCGCCAATAACCTCCTGGCGGTCCAGAACCCGACGCGACCTTTTCGAGGAACGTATGACGCCGTCAACGATCTGACAGCCGCCAATGGCCAGCCGCTTACAGTCAATGCCGACGGGGAACTGCTCACATGTTACGTACCGCTCTAATTTCGGCCCAGCATGTCGATCTATTTCAAGGTGAAAAAGGGAGGCTCTCCCGCGCTTCGTGCGGACGAATCGCCGCCTAACGAAGCGCGGGAGAGATCTCGGGTTTAGGGCGGGGAGATCGTGCCCCATAGGTGGAGGATGGGCTGCATCTGGTGGCTGTCAAGCTTATTGTCGCCTGAACTTTTGGTCTGGACGGGGTAACCACGGCGCCTAACGCGGGCCCGCCATTGCAGGTCGCCCTGTTTCTGGACGGTGGCCATGCTTGCCTCCGTCGTGTAGACCAAAGTCGGTGGACCAAATTGGGACCAAAAAATCAAACAAGGGGGTGGCTTGCGAGGAGGGTATGTTTTAAGTCGTTGATTTACTTGGTGCCCGAGGCCGGACTCGAACCGGCACATCCTTACGGACGAGGGATTTTAAGTCCCAAAAAAGCGTTTTTCTCAATAGCGTCTTACAGCAGATGTTGTTTAAAAACAATGATATACTGCATCGTACCATATCGTTAGGTATCGCTGTTTCGTGGAGCAAGTGGAGCAAATTTGGAGCAAAGAATTTTCGAAATGACGGCCGCAAGACACGGATTGAGCGGCGCCTGTCCCAGGCCGGAAGGTGCGGTTTTCGCGAGGCACGCTAA
>JAJZZU010000052.1 GCA_021797365.1 Pseudomonadota bacterium
TTTTACGGGTTGTTCGTTTTTGCATTAAGCCCAATGCTATTTATCGGAGTGTTACCGATAGAGCTGGTCATGTTTTTTTTGGTTATAATTGCCGGCCCGTCGTTCATGATGATGCTCTTTGTTCGCGGTCACTTGTTGGAAAGATCGAAACTGCATGGCGCGGCGAAATCTGGAGACTGTGACAAATAATGATGGCCACCCGACAAGATTCCCCGCCCATCCTCCTCTCCCGCACCACATTCCGGGAGACGGTCCTCGCGCGCCATGAAGGACGCTGCTGCCTGTGCCCCAGCGAGGCGGTGGACGCCCATCACATCCTCGAGCGCCGCCTGTGGCCCGACGGCGGCTACTATCTGGATAATGGGGCGGCCGTCTGCGAGGAACATCATTTGGCCTGCGAGCGGACCCTGATCTCCGTGGAGGACGTGCGCGCGGCGTCCGGCATCACCCGTATCCTGGTGCCGCCCCATATGGACCCCGAGGATCTGTACGATAAGTGGGGCAATCCCATTCTGCCAAACGGCCACCGCCTGCGCGGAGAATTGTTCGCCGACTTGAGTGTCCAGAAGGCCCTGCGCGAAGGCGGCGTCCTTGATCGGTTTCTGCCGTGGGTCAAGTATCCTAAGACCGCGCACCTGCCGTGGTCGGGGACCATCCAGAAAGACGATCGCGTGCAGGCCGTACCATCGGCCTGGGTGGGCCAGACGGTGGTGGTCACCGAGAAGATGGACGGCGAGAACACCTCGATCTATCGCGACCACATCCATGCGCGCAGTGTGGACAGCCCCAACCACCTGTCGCGCAACTGGGTCAAAAACTGGGCGGCCAGCATCCAGCACGAGATCCCGGATGGATGGCGCATCTGCGGGGAAAACCTGTACGCCCGGCACACGATTCCTTATGGGGATCTGCCGCACTTCTTCCTGGGGTTCTCCATCTGGAACGAGGCAAACGTCTGCCTGTCGTGGGCCGAGACCCAGGAATGGTTCGATCTCCTCGGGATTGTCCCGGTCCCCGTCCTGTACGAGGGGATTTACAATGAGACATGGATCCGTGCGCTCGCCACGCGAGAGTGGATGCGCGATCACGAGGGCTATGTCATCCGCCCCGCTGCGGCTTTCACCTTCCGCCAGTTTACGGCCGTCACGGCGAAATATGTGCGCCCGGGCCACAATCAAGACGGCAGCACCCACGGCTTCCGCTATAAGCGCGTGATCCCGAACCACCTAGCGTCCGAGGGGCTGGCCCCGCCCGACACCCACCGGAGCCCATCTCCCGAGGAAACGTATGACCGCCATAACCCTGGCTTCTGAGATGATCGCCACCCTGCCGGTGGGTCACCCCGGGCTCTATAACCCGTGGCGAGAAACGTGTGTCCACGATACCCCTGACAACGGCCCCGAAGCCCGCACCGAACGGCTGGCGGCCCATCTGGACTGCCCGCACCCGCGCGCCCTCCTGATCGGCGAGGCGCCCGGCTACCAGGGATGCCGGTATAGCGGGGTGGCCTTCACGAGCGAGCGCCTGTTGCTGGAAGGGGCCATCCCCCGAATCGCAGCCCCGGCGGGACGCCTTACGACGCGGCTTTTGCCGTTCTCGGAGCCTTCGGCCACCATCGTCTGGAAGACGCTCTACGCGCAGGGATTGGCGGAGTCCGTGATCCTCTGGAATGCCGTGCAACTGCACCCCCACCGTCTGGACGCCCATTGGACCAATCGCACGCCGACCCCGGAGGAGGTGGCCTTGGGACGCCCGGGACTCGAGGTCTTGCGCGCGGCGTTTCCGGAGGTCCCGATCCTCGCCGTCGGGCAGAAGGCCGCAGGGCTTTTGGAGGCCATGGGATTACCGGTAGCCGCGGTCCTGCGGCATCCGGCCAACGGCGGGGCGACAGCGTTTCGCGCGGGGTTGGCTGAGTGGAACGGCGGCGCGGGGCAGTATCCGTGCCCCAAAATTTCAAGCAAGTGAGAGGACATGACGCAATGGCAAAAGCAGGGCGTTCCAGTGATACCCGCGCGCGGGTCAGAGAGGTCGCCGACCGGCTCGTGGCGGACGGGGTCTCCGTGCGAGACATCACGATCGACAGCATCTATGCGGAGATCCGACAGGGAAGCCGCACCACGATCAACGATGAGTTACGGGCCTGGCGGCGTGAGCGCGCCTTGATCGACGCCCAGGTGACCGCCATCCCGGGCCCCGTCCTGTCTGCGGCGGAAGCGCTCTGGTCCGCCGCTTCTCAGGCTGCTGAGGCTGCCCTGCGCGATCGTCGGCAGGAGGTCGAGGATCAGGCTACCGCCGTGCAGGAACGGCTCCTAGCCCTCGAAGGGCAGGTGGCAAGCGAACAGCAGCGGTCTGCCGCCCTTGAGGCGCAGGTTGCGGCCCAGGAGGCGGTGATTGGCACACTCCGCCAGGATCTGACGGAGGCCCGGACGGCGGCCGACACCGCCCGCGCCCAGGCAGAGATGCTGACCAGCCAAGTGGAGACACTGCGCGCCGACGGTGAACAGCGGTTGAACCGGCAGCGGACCGATTACGAGTTCCGAATCGCCGCGCTCACCGAGGCTGCGGCGAAAAAAGACGCCGCCTACCGAGCGGAGATCGAGAAGGCCCATGCCCGTCTCGAGGGCGTCCAAAACCACATGCTGCAACAGGTCTCCGAGGCGCGCGATCTCGCCAAGAAGGCGGAAGCGGCGCTGGCTAAGGCTCAACAACGCAACGACGAATTGGCGGCGCATCTGCAGGCGGCCCGCGAAGACATAGCAGCGGCCAGGGCCGCCGGCGCCGAGCGCGAGGCGCGCGAGCAGCAGGAGAGGGGGCGCCTTGTCGCGACCCTACAATCCCTTCAGGGCCAGGTCGACGAGGCCCGTCGGGGCGAGGCGGCCGCGAGGGAGAGGTTGGCGGCTGTCAGCGAGCAGATCGCCGCACAGTCCGAACAGGTGAAGGTGGCCGAGCGCGAGAAGGCAAGCCTGCTGGATTTGCTGGCCAAGCAGTCGAGACCCGCAAAGGCGGCCCGCAAGGGTGGAAAAGTGGCGCAATGATCCCATTGACTCAGGAGAGCGCCGTATCGGAGTCCGCGTGGTCGGCGAAAATCCTCAAAGGAGAGATGGCGTTCATGTCGCCTTGCGGAATCTCCAACACGGTGATGTGAGCCTCCTGGGCCTCTGCCGAAGGTCGCGCCATGCGCGCTGCACCCGTATCGAGAAAGATATGGCTACCGCGCTGGAAGACCTGCCGCACAATCGTGTGGCCGACAAAGGTCGGTGACAATCCCGGCACACCGGGGCCAGCCAGGGAGGCGCCCACGAGGCTTCGGCCCCAGAGCAGTCGCATCCGCCAATGATCGGCGCCGTCAAACCCTTCGATGTACTCGATCGGCACGATGTCGGGACCCGTACCGGGCTCCAAACGATCGAGGACGGCGTCGGTCACGCGCGCCTTGGGTCCGTCGAGTTCCGCGTGGACGACGTGATAGCGGCGGTCGCCTGTCCCCACGATCAGGATATGCGGCAAGAGCGCGACGCGCGGGAGGAGGCGATAGCGCAATTCGTCTTGTTCGTCGGATGACAGATGCAGTACCCAGTCTCCGCCATTGGCGATAAAGGGGTGGTCGAGGTCGGCTCTCCCGTAATGCTCCTGGCCCAAAAGGGAATCCAACAGCATGTCTTCGTGGTTGCCGCGTACCGCATAAAACCAGGGCTCGCAGAGCAGGCGTAGGCTGTCCAAGCTGTCGGGACCGCGGTCGACCAGGTCGCCGACAGACAGGACCCGGTCACGCGTCGGATCGAAATCCCGGGTCGTGAGAAAACGCCGGAGCGCGGGCCCGTGGCCATGCAGGTCGCCCACCACGAAATCGCGGCCCTCCCGATTGGCGGGCAGGCGCGCGACGATATCGCGTTGGGTATTTTCGTACAGGATCGCCGCACGGTGAGTGGGTAATGCCGTTTCCCGGGTCTCGTACCGGCGATATTGACGCGCGCTCACACCCAGAAGGCCCGCCTGGCGTGCCAGGGTGCGCCTATTCTTGAGACGCGCGTCCCACAGAGCGGAGACCATTTCGTCGGAAGGAAGGCCGATCGGAGGCTGTTGGGGAGGTCTGAGCATGTGGTAAAGTATACAACAAAGAATCTATTTATGGTACTTTATGCGCTATAGTCATCCATAGATGGATCGTTAACAGATGAAGCCGTTGGCCAAAAAGGCGTTGCCTCCCAAGGTGCGCACATCCCTCAAAAAACTGGGGGAGGACTTGCGCACAGCGCGCCTGCGCAGAAATATCCTGGTGGCGCACCTAGCCGAGCGGGCTGGGGTATCTCCCGGAACGATCTTGCGGTTGGAAAGCGGCGATCCTGGGGTGGGCATGGGCACATTAGTGCTGGCCATGTGGCTTCTGGGGTTGAATGATCGCATGATGCAACTGGTGGACGAAACGAAAGACGACATGGGTATGGTCTTGGAAGCAGAGCAGCGGCGGAAACGGGCCAGGAAGGTCCGTTTTAAGGCGGAGTGATCAGGATGGACGCAGCCGCCAGACAAGCCCTCGGGTGAGACAGCGCAACCTGGCGCTGGCCGAGGTCGGGTTGACGGCGGGCCTGGTGGATCGCAAGCCCCGCGATGCGCTTAGATGACAAAAACCCGCAGACAAACTTTACTTAGTTGACAAAAACCCGTAGACTCTCCTCCGTTAAACGGAAAAACCCGCGCATTGAGGGGGCCTCATGATCCTGTTTCGCAATGCCACCAATCATCGCCGGATCGAGAACTGGGTCCGCGCGGGCCGTCTGCTTCGGCTAACGAAGGGGGTCTACTCCACCGACCTCGAGACGGACCCGTCCTGGCAGGTTCGGCAAAACCTCATTCCGATCCTGGCCGCCTTGCGCCCCGGCGCGGTCATCTCCCATCGCAGCGCCCTGCGCGAAGATTTTGGGGCCGAGGAGGGGTTGGTGACGCTGACCGATCCCACCATCACCCAGAACTACCTGATCTCTCTGCCAGGTGTGCGTGTCGTGGCCATATCAGGCCCCGGCCCCACGCCTTACGACCGCGACCTGGGGGTCGGGAAGGCCATCGGTCAAATGGATAGCACGATCCATGTATCGGGTCTGTGGCGGGCCGTCCTGGAGAACCTGGAGCCACGCCGGGTCGTGCGCGCCATTGGCCAACCTATTACTGTGTCGGCGTCCGACCTCAAAGCGTTCCTGGCCGATCGCCTAACGACCCCCGAGGATGTGGGTCGCCTGGAAGAGAACATCGCCTTGGGGATCTCTGCGGACTCTCATTGGCACCGCGAAGCGGCTAAGGCAAAGAGCCTGCTGCAACGCCGCCGGCAAGACTTGGCGGCGAACGCCCCCTTCTCGACACCGAGTGTCGATCAACGGCGTGTGGCCCTATTCGAAGACCTGGCACGGCAACTGATACGCGGCATACACGGCAACGAGTCCTTGTGGGATGACGGTCTCCCGGATTTTCCGGGGCGGCCAACCGCCAGTGACCGACGTTTCCTGAACGCTGCCTTCTATGAGTCTTATTTCTCGAACTACATCGAGGGCACGCAATTCGATCCCGAGGACGCACGAGCGATCGCTTTGGGCCGGAACGCCGAAAGGGAACAGCGAAAGGAGGGGCACGACATCCGCGCCCTTTACGAACTGTACGCAAACCCTGAACTATTTTTGCGTGCCGATCGCACGGCAGACGAGTTTCTGGCCAACCTCAAGGATTGGCATGGAATCTTTGGGGCGCATATCGACAAGGAGGCAATCCATCCCGGACAATTCAAGGACGCGCGCAACTTCGCAGGAAGCACCGCCTTTGTCGATCCCGCGCAAGTAGAGGGCACACTGCGGGCTGCATGGGAGATTGGTGAACACCTGTCAGAACCCTTTGATCGCGCCGTATTTCGCGCAGTCTCAACCGTGAGCATCCATCCGTTTCTGGATGGGAACGGACGGATCACACGGTTGGCGGCCGCCAATATCCTGGGGCGGGCCGGCAAGATGCGTTTCCTGATTCCTAATGTGTTTCGGGAAGACTATATCCTAGCCTTGCGGGCTTTCTCGAACGGCAACTCTGTGCCGGTGATCCGAATGTTCCGGCGCGCCATGGAGATTTCTGCCAGCATCCCGTTTGATAGGCCATTCCCGGATCTGACCCAATGGTTGAAGGATCGCAATGCCTTTCTGGACCCCAACGACGGCAAATGGCGGGATGTGCCGGTCGCGCGCAAAGCGCCGCGAGAGGACGACCTGTCTCCGGGAATGGGTTAAATAGCGCCATCAACCACGGGAAACCATGCGAGCAAACCCGTCTTCGGGCGGTGGCGGCACAATATATGTGTCGTCCTAAACCACCCACAGCTAAAGCGAGGGGATTCTCGCGGAGATTGGTTGACACTACGGCCTTCGGGCGCTATTTTCTCTGGTACCCAGCTTCCCGCATCCCGAATTGTCACCGTATGGCGCGCGTGGCCGGAAATCTCCGGTCTAGGGTGTGGTAAGCCGCAAAGCCCCGGTCTCCGGGGCTTTTGTGTGAATGGCTTCCCAAGTCGCTGTCCATCTCTTCCCACCTAGACCTCAACGGTCTCCAGAGGATCAAACCCATCCGGCCGCGCAATAAGCTCGCCCGGGTAGCCCTCGGGGTTGCTGTAGATCCGGGTGGCGCCCACTCGGTCATCGACGGCGGCATGGGTGTGACCGAAGACCCAGAGCGCCGGTTGGTAGCGCCGGATCAGGCCGTCCAGGTCCGACTGAAAGGCGGCACTCACCGGGCTCGGCGGATACGCAGGATGCTGGCAGAGAGGGCTCGGCCCGTGATGGGTGACGACGACCGTGGGCCCGTCGAAGGGCTGCGCCAAGCGCTCTTCCAGGAACCGGCGCGCCGTCTTATGCAGCGCCAGAGCCTCCCGTGGCGCGAACAGTCTGCCGCCCCTGTGGATCAGGTGATGATCCGCGATGTTCATCCGGGCGACCTCCATATTCCCTTTAAGGTCGCCTCGCCAAGCCCGATAGTCCGTCCAGAGAGTCGTGCCGAGGAAACGAACGCCGTCGATAATGGCTTCATCGTTATCGAGGAAGTGGAGGAGGGGATAACGCGCGGCCTCGAGGCGCATGGCCTCCCGTGTCCGGTCGAGGTCATACCCATAGAACTCGTGGTTGCCGGACACATACAGAACAGGAATCCCGAGCCGTTCAGACTCCCGTCCCGCCCACGCCAGACCCTTCGTGCCGCGATCGATGTCGCCCGCGAGGACGACGACATCCACACTTGAGTCCTCCGCCAGGGGCAGAGTGGTACGCCACCCGTCGCTGGCCAGGAGGCCGGCGGCGGCCCGCATATCTCGGTGGCAATCGCTAAGCGCAAAGACGCGCATCAATATTTCTCCTAGTGGATGTCGGCCAACAACAACAGAATATCCCCTACAAAGAGCGCGAGCGCCGAGGCCTCGGCGCTCGCCAAGAGGGCGTGGGAAATACGCAAGATACGATTATGGGTACGCTTCTCCTGCCTCAAAAGGGACAGACCTTCCAAAAGCAGACCGCCGGACCCAAAAACATTCAAGGCCGCCCCAATGATCTGAATTGTATTCCAGGACACGGACAAGCGATCCTCCCTTTTCGTTACATACGCTCACGCATCCGCGCGGAGAAGTAGCCGCTCAGAAACGCCATCTGGTCGGCCAGGATCCGGCGGCCGGACAACGCTAACCATTCGGCCCGGTTGGGCTTGAACGGCACGGCGAGCAGCGGCATGTCGGCCTCTTCCGGCGTCCGTGCCCCCTTGTGGTGGTTGCAGCGCCGGCAAGCGGTCACCACGTTCTCCCAACGGTCGCGCCCGCCCTGGGCGAGAGGACGGACGTGATCGCGCGTCAGCTCGTGCGCCGCATGCGTCTCCCCGCAATACAGGCACAGATGCTGGTCGCGCTGGAATAGGGTGCGGTTGTCCAGCCGTGGCGTCTGTTGCGCGGTTCCCTGGTCCTCGCCGCGGACGGCAATGATCGGATGGATGTCCAGGGTGCTCCGCATGTCTCGTGCGCGCGACCATCCGCCCCGGAGGACCACCAACGGCTCTCCCAGAGTCCAGACAATGGCGTCTTTGGCGTAGTAGACCGAAGCCTCTTCGGGTGACAACCAGGTCACCGGGCGGCCGGTATGATCCAGGCGCAAAACATGCGGCGCGATCATGACACCCCTCCTTTGGGATAAGACAACAACAAATGCCAGATTCCGGCAAACCCCTTTGTATTTTGCCGGAATTCCGGGCGCCCGCGAAGGCGCCCGTAACGATGACTCGATGGGAAACCCATCACCACCAGTCGTACCGAATGGTGGGACGGCGTCGAAATGCGAGAGCCTCCCCACCCCCGTGTTGCGGAATGACCCGACAGGCGTGATTCTCTTGGCGCCGCTTGCCGCGCTCATCGGCACGGCGATACCAAGCCGGTACCATTTTCATCGTCCGTTGGGCATCGGAATGCCAGCGGCGCAGGGCGCGGCGTCCCTCGATCGAGTGCGGGTCGATAGGCAGATACCGCCAGAATGGGCAGCGGGCGTAAGTGCGGAGAAGCCACCCGTATTCGTAACGAGTGTGGATGCGACGATAAGTACGGGACATGACGTGTACCTCAAGTGTTGTGTTAGCGACACGTCATGGCGACCTCCTGATCTTGTGGGAAAAATGGGAAAATGGCTGAGGGAGCAGGGTTCGAACCTGCGTTGCCGGAGTCAAAGTCCAGTGTCCTACCGGTTAGACGATCCCTCAAAAATCGTATGGCGGAAGGCGGATACGTGCCTCCTGCACCGAAAAATGGCACCCCCAGAGAGATTCGAATGGGCCATTCGGCCCACAATGCTCCCGACCCCGTGGTCCGAAGCCACGTGCTCTGATCCGCCATTGTAGGCCGCACATTGTAGGCCGCATGGCCTATGGCCTATGAGCTATGGGGGCAAAGTGTGTGGCGCGCTCGGCAGGACTCGAACCTGCACAGACCTGTATAGGAAACAGGGGCCTCTCCATTCGGCGTCGAGCGCAAAGAGCGCAAAAAAATAGTAGCGGGGGCCGGATAGGCCATGCGGCCCACAATGCTCGAACCGACCCTGCCGGCTTATGAGGCTGGCCCGAACATGGGCCATGCGGCCCACAATGCCCGTTCTCCCCGGTTATCCCCGGTTATCAAAAATGGCGGAGTGGGAGGGATTCGAACCCTCGCGCCGGTTTCCCGACCGTCGGTTTAGCAAACCGCGTCCATAGGCCTCTCGAACACCACTCCTAAAATTTATCCCGCGAAACACTGTGGTTTTTGTTTGCCGAGTCCCTGCCGGGGATTCCCCGGCATGGATCCCTTCACGAGATCCAGCACCTGCGCGGCGACGGTCAGTCCGCGTCCCGCCAGGCGGGATACACGATCCCCGACCAGGGCGCCCAACCCAGGTGCCTCTCCTTTCGGCCTCGAGCGCAGATAGTGGCGGAGACGGCAGGATTCGAACCTGCGTGCCGGTTGTGCCGACCATCCGTTTTCGAAACGGCGCCGTTTAGCCTCTCGGGCACGTCTCCAAACTGGTCTCCGCGGCAGGACTTGAACCTGCGACCCCTTGTCCCCCAGACAAGTGCGCTACCAGGCTGCGCTACGCGGAGAAAAACTGGTCGGGGTAACAGGATTCGAACCTGCGACCCTCTGCTCCCAAAGCAGATGCTCTACCAGACTGAGCTATACCCCGAAATAAACTATTGGCCCAAATTGGCGCCCTTGGCCAGAGTCAAACTGGCGACCTCACGGTTCGTAGCCGTGCGCTCTGTTCACTGAGCTACAAGGGCCCTGCGATAGAAATCTGTGTCATGACTATACTGTCATCATGACGACATGGGCATTATTCTTAGGACTCTGCGCGATTCCCGTCTCGGTGTGGCGCTTTCAACTCCCAAGCCGCGCCGCGCTTTTATGGGCAGGTCTCCCTATTCTGGTATTGGTGGGAGGGTCCTATCTCCTGAACCACGAACCGCAGGGTGCGGTCATGGTGTTGGCGAGCGTCACCACCGGCTGCGTGCAAGCCATACTAGGCCTCGGGAGATGGTCAACAACACGTTCCGCGCGTGTCTTGCGTGCCTTACTGGTTGTGAGCGCCGTAACCTTTGGGTTATGGTGGGCGCCTCCCACCACATGGCAGACAGCATTGCCATTCTTGGCCTACGGAGTCGCGCGATCGGGAGAATATGCCCTGACACCACAGATTGTGCGACGTTTTTATGTGGTATCTACGATCCTGTGGGGCACATACGCGCTATCGACCGGCAATGGGCCGATCGGAATCATGGAACTCCTCACTCTAGCGTCCAACCTGATATGGTTGGCTAGGCATAAAAAAATGGTAGCGCTATCCGGAGTCGAATAGGCCATAGGCCATGCGGCCTACAATGTTCGGCCTACAATGCCGGAACCCGCTTGCGCAGACTAGGGTTTGAGCCTAGCGTGTCTGCCAATTCCACCATAGCGCCTCAAAATGGTGGCCCGCGCGGGAGTTGAATGGGCCATTCGGCCCACAATGCCCGCAATGCCTTGCGGCGCAGGATTTTAAGTCCTGTGTGTCTGCCTGTTCCACCAGCGGGACAAAAATGGCGGGGAGTGTGGGATTCGAACCCACGGACCGCGGAGTGCCCGCAATCATCTCGTTTCCAACGAGGCGCCTTGAACCGCTCAGCCAACTCCCCAAAATCTGGTGGGCCGTGGGGGCAATGATCCCCCAACCCCCGGGTTAAAAGCCCGGTGCTCTGCCAATTGAGCTAACGACCCGGAAAATGAGCCGGGTTCCCGTCTTACGTCCACCCGGCGAAGCCCTATGGTTTGTTCCTACGGCCGATACCCGCGACGGCCACTTACGCGAACAATTCTGGGGTGACGGACGGGATTCGAACCCGTGATCGCCCGGTTCACAGCCGGGAATGTTGGCCTCTACACCACCGTCACCATCAACCACAACCCCGGATGACCTGGGAATAACTGGTGCGCACGGTCGGACTCGAACCGACACCCGTTTCCGGACCAGCCTCTCAGACTGGCGTGTCTGCCATTTCACCACGCGCGCAAAACTGGTCGGGGAAGACGGATTCGAACCGTCGGCCTCCTGCTCCCGAAGCAGGCGCTCTACCAGGCTGAGCTATACCCCGAAAATGATTGGTTCCGGGCCAGGGACTTGAACCCCAATTCGCGGATCCAGAATCCGCTGTCCTGCCATTAGACGAGCCCGGAATAGGAAAATTGGTGCCCCCAGCCGGAGTCGAACCGGGCTCTCCTGCTCTTCAGGCAGGCGCTTGCCCACGTCAGCTAGAGACACATTTGGTACGCGCAGAGGGACTTGAACCCCCACACCTTGCGGCACTGGGTCCTAAGCCCAGCGTGTCTGCCATTCCACCATGCGCGCATGGCAACCCTTGAATTGGCGGATGGTGTGGGATTCGAACCCACGGACCCCTGCGGGCCTCCG
>JAJZZU010000053.1 GCA_021797365.1 Pseudomonadota bacterium
CGCGGTTTTTAAGCGGGAGCGCACATCAAGGAGCACGGCACCCGCATTCAGGCGTTCCGCGGCATACTGCGGACTGACTTCGAGTTCCTCACGGACGTACGACAAGACGACCTCCTGGGCCAATGCGGCGCTCGCGGGTATCATCACCCACGAGGCGTATCCCAGCAGGTTTGCCGCAAAATTCCCGCCATTGCCGGCCTACAGCCGCTATCCACAAAATCTGTGGACAAGGGTGTGGATGGCGACGGGGTATCGACCATTTGTTGAGGCAGGGTAGAGGGTCGCCGGTGTTGCTGTTTTTGGAGGCGGTTTCAGGCGGCCGGTTTAGGACCGCGTGAAACATATCTCATCGTGCCGCATGAAGTCCCTCTGCGGCACGATGAGCGGTTTGCGTCTTAGCGGCTGAGCGGGACCTCATGCGGTCCCTTATTGGAGTGGACGCTATCCGGTGCCTGCGAAGTCTTCGTCACACGACCGGCCCATGGCCGCCGTACTGGCGGCGAGGGCCGTTCACCGCATCCGCTTTGCCAAGTCCTCGGCCCGGAGATGGGTGTAGCGCTTCAACATCTGCATGGTCTTGTGACCGGTGACGGCGGCGGCCTCCAGGGCGCTGAAGCCGTGCTTCTCGAAGAGCCGTGAGGTGGCTTCATGGCGCAGGTCATGGAAGGTAAGCCCCCGGATACCGGCGGCCTTGCAGACCTCCATGAAGGCCCGACTGATGGCATCCGGGCTTCGGTTCCACACTAACCCCTTGCTCTTGGGCGAGAGCCTCTCGAGGACCGCCAGGGCAGCTGGCGACAAAGGGATGATGCGCGGCACACCGGTCTTGGTGTCGGGAATGAGGAGGGTCCGTGCGGTCCGGTCCACATGCTCCCAACGCATGGCCGCTATCTCGCCGCGGCGCATCGCGGTCTCGATGGCCCAGGTGATGATACTCTCAATATCCGAGGCTCCACGCGGGGCCTTGGGGGCATGACCGTAGTCCCGGGCGGCCTCCAGCAGCCGCGCCTCCTCACCACCCTGCAGGCGCCGGTCACGACCGTGGGGGAGCTTGGGACGCTGGCCCTTCACGAGGTCCACGGGGTTGGTCAGAGACTCCATGCCCCAGGCCGCGCGGGCGGTATTGAAGAGGTGCGAGAGGAGGGCGAGATGCAGGCGGACGGTGTTGGCGCTGAGCCCGCGCCCTCCATGTCGCGAATGGCAGCTGCAACGTCCTTGCCTCGGATGCTCGCCAGAGACCGCTGTGATAGAGACGAAGCCGCCCAGGCTCGGATGCGGTCGCGTTCCCGGTTCGCTGTGGTCGCCTTCTTACGAGGCGTGATTTCCTGCGCATAACGGTCCAGGGCTTCGGCCAAGGTCGTGGCCTCGGCCTCGGCGCGCGAGACGAAGGTGCCCCGGTCCATTTCGGTCTCGACCTGCCGGACCCAGGCCTCCGCGCGGGCCTTGGTTGTGAAGGTCTTGGTCTGGATGGGGTAACCGTGGCGCCGGACGCGAGCCCGCCACTGCAGGTCGCCCCGTTTCTGTATGGTGGCCATGCTTGCCTCTGGCGTATGGACCAAAGCCAGTGGACCAAATTTGGACCAAAAAATCAAACAGGGGGAGGTCTTGCGGGACTTCTGTGCTGTAACCTCTTGTTTTTATTGGTGCCGGGAGAGGGGGTCGAACCCACACGGTATCTCTACCACCGGATTTTGAGTCTCAAAAAGCCCTTATAAGCATCAATCACTTACAATGTAACCTGTTGAAACTCAACATAAAACGTATCCCGCCATATCCCTAAATATCCCTCTGTTTTTACGTGCAGGTGGACAAGAGGTGGACAGACCGAGAACGGTGTCGTATAGGATACAATATCGCTTGTATAGTATACGCTACCATCCATTTACTATACAGAACCGTATAGTAATCAATGGCTTGACGAGTTCTTGGAGGGTAGCGTATAGTCAGCGGTAACCTTGGCGGGAGTCGCGCCCAGTTCGACCAGGGGGGTTCCGGCAATTAATGGAAAGTCGGGGCGGCAGGTGATAGAGCCGCGCGGATCAGAACCCTAGGTATCAGACAGACGACCGGGGCCTGTGCAAGTAAATAAGCAACGAGTAGCCTTTTTTAGGGGCGAGTCCGGGACGCGGGGAAGCGAAACGGGGGCCTCGGGCGACTGCCAGTGAGTAGATATCTGGCGTTGAAACGTTGGATCGGTTCTGTCCTCTAACGAGGACTAGGCCGTGGAACAATTCCGCACTTCGAAAAATCTCGAATTACTAGACAGATTATTCCCTGGGCAGGCGTTTGTCTCCATTGCAGACGCCGCCCATGCCTGCACTCTCTCACACAAAACCATTAGAAACCGTATCGCGCAGGGCACATGGCCGACCCCAACGGTCAAGTTGGGCACCCGTCGGGTCATCCCTGTGGCCGCCTTGGCCGATTTCCTTGATGATCTGACCGATCCCAAGCCCGGCATCGGCCGCCCCCGCAATTCCGGGAAGGGGGTCTAACGATGCGCACCCAGACCACGGATCCCGCTTGCGGCTGCCTGCCCCCATGGGTCGGCCTCACCGCGGCCCAGGAGCGCGCCTGGATAGACCAGGCCGGCGGTGTTGATGCCGCCGCTCATCTCATTCTCAGCTTTGGCCGCTCCCCTCGTTATCAAAATAATCGCGACTTCCGCGAGACGCACACCCAAGGACCGAGCTTGGATGTGCTTTTGGATATCGGCAACACACGCGAAGAAGACGAAGCGCCTACGGATTTTGAGGACACTGAAACGCCATTCCGCGCAAACCAGACAAAAGTGGCGAGCCTGGCAGTCACCACCCGTGACTTGGACTGCGATCAGTGGAACGCGATTCTGGCGCTCTACCCACACAATGGCCGCGACCGGGATGTTCTGGTTTCGTCTGCGCGGCGCGGTGCTGGGGAATCCGAGAAGATCGGGAATGAAGTCGGGCTATCCGGGCGGCGGATCCGGCAAATCCAGGATTGGCACTGGGACTGGGCAAAGGCCAACACCACCATCGAAGAACGGGCGGCACACCTCGATGACCCGTTGCCGACCGCCAGAGTGACCAAACGCCCACCCAGTCGTGCCGGACGCAAGCGAAAAACGTCACCGGGTAACGATCTTGCCACACGCATCTTGATATTGGTGCCTTATGTACCGGCGCCACATAAGGCGCGTCACCCCGTAACGATCCGACGTGCGCCCCGCACCGTCGTGGACGACCCTTGGCAACTAGATTTCGGGTGGGGGATAGCGGCATGACGACCATCCAAGACACTCATAGTGGCGGGGTGCTTTCCGTGTCTATGCCGCCCGGCAGTCGGTATGGCATCGTCCCGCGTGCGTTGTTGGAGGATCCGCATCTCAGTTTGGATACCCGGGCAGTAGCGGCCTGGTTATCCACGCAGGACGCCGGATTTCAAGTCGTTATCGCCGTTCTCTGCCGAAAAATGGGGCTTGGGAAAGAGCGGTGGTTGCGGATTGCCCGTGAACTGGAAGCGGGCGGCTATTTGAGCCGGCGCAAACACCCCATTGGCGTCGACCCGATAACCGGACGAAAAAACCAGTGGAAGTGGGAGAACGCGTTCACCCCTGTTCCCGACAGCTCCCCCGGGGTCGACTTGTCCGTGGTCGGGTTTCCCGACCACGGGGCGCCCGTGCACGGATAGCCCGACCATATAAGAATACAACCTGAAGAACACAACCTGAAGAATATATACCCCCCTACCTCGCTACGCTCGGTAGTCCCCCCACGGGGGACGGTGCGCCCGCGCGCCACTGAGCATCCTGGGCATGGCGATACGAACATACCACTTGTACCCCAATCATCGCTCTCGCCGCCTCTGACGGGCGCGACGAGCCCTACGCAGGCAGTCCCACCGATGCCAAAGGACACTACCGTTCGCGGCACGCACCGTCCTGTGCGACACCGTAGCCCCAAACCCGCCAACTCTCGTCGCGCTGACGCGCTCCGGGTGCTGCTCACGCCATGGGTCGAAGGCTTGGATTGGGAAGCCTGGACCGAGTTCGTGACGTTCCGATCCGCGAGACGCAAACCCATCCACCAGACGTCTGTAAAAGCCGCCCAGACCCGACTGGTGAAGTTCGGATCAGAGGCAGAGGCGTTGGGCGGACAACTCGCTGTCGTCCACCAATCCATCGCAAACGGCTGGCAAGGCCTGTTTGCCCTGAAGCAGGAGACTTCGTATGCAACCCATCAGCGCATGGACAACTCCGCTGTCGCTCGCGTCGAGCGCGCCACAGCCCACCTCTACCCACCCAGCAGTTCTAAATGTAGGAATGATTGTCAATACCGGGTCACGGCCATGAACCGGTATGTCCGGGGGCTGGACAAAAGTTACGGTTCACGGTATAAAGCGCTGGGTCATAATATTCAGCGAGCAGAGCTTGGCTTTTCCGTTAGTTGGGAGCCCCCTTGATTTTAAGGGATTAGTGGCCTCCCTCAGGGAGTTGATGCAGCGGTTCCCGGACAAGCGGACGGGAAAGAACTGCGTCTACGCCATGGAAGACGCGGCCTTGGCGGCCTTTGCCGTGTTCACTATGCAAAGCCCTTCGTTTCTAGCCTATCAGAGGACGATGAAACAGACCAAAGGCCAGAGCAACGCGCACACGCTCTTTGGCATGAACCTGATCCCGACTGACAACTGCATCCGCAACCTGCTGGACCCGGTGGCGCCCAGTCATGTCACCCCCCTATTCGAACAGACATTCGAGGCACTGAACGCGGGCGGCCATATTGACCCTTTTCGCGTTTCTCTCTCCTCATCCCAGAACGGTGCCGGCCAGCTGCTGATCGCCCTAGACGGGACAAGCTATCACCATTCTCATACCGTCCATTGCCGGCAGTGCACGAAGATCGAACACAGGAAGGGCGAGGTCAGCTATCAGCACACGGTGGTTACACCGGTCGTGGTGTCTCCCGAACGCAACCAGGTCATCGCGCTGGCGCCGGAATTCGTGACCCCCCAGGACGGTCACGACAAGCAGGATTGTGAAACGGCGGCAGCCAAGCGGTGGCTTACCGCCCATGGTGCCCGCATCAAAGCGCTCAACGCGACGATTCTGGGCGACGACTTGTATAGCCGCCAGCCGATGTGCGAAACCGTCTTGGGCCTGGGACTCCATTTCCTTTTCGTGTGCAAGCCGAGCTCCCACGTCACGCTCACCGAATCGATCAAAGATCTCACCGCCCAGGGGGCTATACAGACTCACCAGGTCCTGCGCCGCAAGGGCAAGAAAGCCTGGACTGACACCTATCGTTTCGTCAACCACGTTCCCTTGCGCGAGGGCGACGATGCCCTAGCGGTCAATTGGCTGGAGTTGACCACCCAAGACGCCGCGGGCAAGCAGACATACCAGAACGCCTGGATCACCCAGCATGCACTCGATAAAGCTCATGTCGCGAAAGTCGCTGAAGCGGGCCGCGCGCGCTGGAGGATCGAGAATGGCAACAACAATGTTCTGAAGACCAAGGGGTACCATCTTGAACACAATTTTGGGCACGGCAAGAAGTATCTCTCCTCGCTGCTGTGCACCTTCAACCTGCTGGCCTTCCTGCTGCACACTTTCCAGGAAATAACCAACCAAAAATACCGCGTGTTGCGCGCGACCCTCCCCACCCGCAAAAGCTTTTTCGACAGCATTCGGGCGCTCACAACTTTTATGTGTTTCGACAGTTTCGAGGCCTTGCTCGACTTCATGCTGCGGGGTCTCGACATCGACGCGCCCGACAGCAGTTGAGGGCCGCCATGGAACCCATTCGATTGGCAAACCGCCTACGGCGTCCGCCCCCTTTTGGCTGAGACCTTTGTTGATCCCACACGCTTTACGGGCCACTGCTACCGCGCGGCCCACTGGATCGACGTCGGTCTCACCACGGGCCGCGGCCGTGAGGATCGCCATCACGAACGCCATGGGGCAAGCCCCAAGCGCGTCCTGGTCTACCCGCTGGTGCCCGATGCCCGACAAAGGCTCCTGCAAGCCCCGTAAATTCTTAAGCGGACGCCCCCATTCGAGGCGGAGCCAGTTCACATTGAGAATTGCTGCCCCACACGCGCCCGTCAGGGCGATGGGCCAGGGAGTCAAGTGCCACGAGGGCCGCACCGGAGAGCGGTATCCGGCGAGGCGTCCCGGTCTTGGTGTGCGGGATCAAGAGGACCCGTGCCTGACGGTCCAGGTGCTCCCATCGGATGGTCGCGATCTCGCCCCCGTGTGTGGGCGGCCGCCAGGAGGCGGGTGTGTTCGTCGCCGACCAGCCGCCGATCCCGGGCGTTCGGCTGGCGAGGCTTGCGGACGAACTCTGTAGGGTTCGCAAGTGATTCCATGCCCCATTCTCGGCGGGCGATCATAAAAAGGTGGGAGAGGGTCGCGATGTAGGCAAATACCGTTCGGGGGCCAACCCCCTCGGCTTCCTTGAGCTTGACTGCAGCAGTCACGTCCTGTCCCCGGATGTTCGCCATCGGGCGGCAGGCCAGGGTCAGCGGCTGGCCAAGAAAACCTGCGCTCGCGCGGTGATCGCGCAGCAGGGGGTCGTAGACCTTGGTGAGGCCCGGACCCGCGCAAAACTCATGGAGTATTTCAAGAAGCATGCGAGATTCGGGATCAGCAAAGACCAGTGCGATACCCTGGTCGCGGAACTCAAGGTCCAGGCCCTCCAGAGCGGCGTGACGCTCCACGAGGCCGCGCTCCAGTCGTGTACCACCAACACTCGACTCCTAGTCGCCGGACATGAACCCCGGGCGATCGCCCAAGCCGCGCGTGAACTCGGCGGACTGCCCGGCGTGGTCGCCGTGGCCGATCTGCTCGACCAGATCAAGCGCGCCCCGGGCGCCCAGCGCGCCGGCCCCTAAGCCCGGTCTGAATCCCAACCTCGCAAACCCCTGATCCGGACCCATCGGAGGCATCCCCGCGTCTGGAGGCCGTCGCGGACGCCGAATCGTCGCCCGAACGGGCCAGCGCGGGCCACTTTTCGGCATGAACCACCGGAGACTTGGCAAGGGGAGGGGGTTTTGGGGGCCTGGAGAGGTCTGCGCGAAGGGTAAGGGCGAACCACCACGGCCCTGGTAGGTATGGAATATATACCGATGAGGGCCGAGGTGGTCGCGCGGAGCCCAGGATGCGCGGCCCGATGGCGCGATAAGGCTTGGAGATGGCTTATGCCGTGAAGACGATTCCCACGCGTTTGTGGTGCGCGTTGGGGGTGGGTCGCGCGGGTCCAATAATGATTTGCACATCAAGCCCCAGCCGTGCCAGCCCATCCAGCATCTTCGTCTCGCTTATGCCGCGGAACTGACCGCGCAGCATCTGCGAGAGCTTGGGCTGAGTGAGGCCAAGAATGGTCGCCGCATGCTGTTGGCTCCATTGCCGTTCCGTGATAATCTCGCCAATCTTGGCGGCGAGCTGGGCTTTCATCATCATCTCTTCCGCATCCGGGCGACCCAGGTCTTCGTAGACGTTCCCACTGCTCGGTTCGACGGTCTTCATGAGTTCTCTCCTTTCGCGTGCTGTTCGGCAATGCGCAACCGCTCGTGAATCTTGTCAATGTCGGGCTTGGGCGTGGCGATCCCGTGCGTCGATTTCTTCTGAAAACAATGCAGCACATAGATAGCCTCGGCGAATCGCACGGTATAGACCGCCCGAAACGAGCCGCCCTCCGACCGCTCCACAATCTCCTGGACATCCGCCGATCCGAAGCCTTTGAGCGCTTTGGCCTGTTCGTGCTTCCCTCCAATCTGCGCCAAGTACAGCGCGTACCCAAAGGTGTCCTGCACCTCTTCCGGCATCGCGCAGAGGTCTTTTTTCGTGCTTGCGATCCAGAACAAAGGCTTCATGGTCCAATGATACCCATATGGGAATAACGGGGCAAGGGCATACAATTCCGTGCCCCGATTTCTGCCCCCGCTGATAACTCCAGAGGTCCCCAATGGCCCCCATGCAGGGGGCCAGTCGGGACGGCTGGTATGGGGGAGTCAGTCCGCGTCGGTCGCGTCTTGTGTCTCCCGGCAGTCTGGGTATTTTTTGCACCCAAACCACGGGCCGTGCTTCCCGGTTTTGAAAAACCGCATGTGCCCATGCGCGGGATCGGCGGGGCACACGGGCGCGGGCTTTCCGTCCGGTCCAAGGTCCACGGTCCCCTTACACGTCGGGTACTCGTTGCATGATAAGAACGCGCCGTTTTGCCCGTGACCTCGCGCATGGGGCCATGGCATAGTGGACAAGGGATGGTCGAAATGTCAGTCATGGTCTATCCTCCTGGGCCGGCCCATCCGGCCCTCGTCTGTAGCTATCGGTGGGGAAATCAGCGTGGCTGGGGCCGACTAGAAAAACACATCCCCCACGGGCACTGCACGTGGTACACGTGCGGCGAGGTGAAAACGACCTCATGCCCACACCATTCCGCATGGGGCGACGCGATGATTTTATGCGCAAACACGCCGGCCCCCACTGCGATGGCGGCACCCAGGAGCATCATGACCAGCAAGGAGGCCGCGACCACCCCATACCCGCGCCCCAACCGCTAGCCTGGATTTCCACGGCGCGGAATTGACCTAACATGGGTCGCGATTATTCGACAAGGCGCAGGGTCCGCCCGTTCCACCACGGGATAGGGACAGGTGTGTTGAAGAGGCCGGAGGCGAGCACGATAGACATCATGTATTGACCTGCCCGACCTCAAGCGACGTGGATTAAGCTTACGGTCGGGTAAACCACCATCAACTCAGAGCCACAATTGAGGGGGCAGGTCATGACGAAGTGAAGCCAAGTACATAGGGCTAGATACACACAAGGACACGATTGCCGTTGCCATTGCCGAAGCGGGCCAAAGTAAGCCTCGTTATTACGGGGAGATCGCGAATACGCCCGAGGCAATCGTGAAGCTCGTCAAGAAACTCGGTCCCGGCGGGGAGGTGTTGTCGTTCTGTTACGAGGCTGGTCCCTGCGGCTATGGGATCCACCGGCAGCTGACCCATCTGGGCCATGATTGCGCTGTCGTCGCCCCCTCGCTCATCCCGCGCAAGGCCGGAGATCGGGTGAAGACCGACCGCCGGGATAGCGAGTCGCTCGCTCGCCTCCATCGCGCAGGCGAGCTCACCGCAGTGTGGGTCCCAGGACCCGAGCAAGAGGCGGTGCGGGACCTCACCCGCGCCCGGGAGGATACCAAGGCCCTGGAGCGTCAGGCCAAACAGCGTCTCAGTGCCTTATCTCTCGCCATGGCCGTCTCTATGCCTCAGGTAAGACCAAGTGGACAAAAGCCCATACCCAGTGGCTCATGACCCTCACGTTCGAGGCCCCGTCCCAGCAGATCGTCTTCCAGGAATACGTGGACATCGTGGCCCATCTCACCGGTCGGGTGGCGGCCCTGGAACAGGAGATGGTGCGGGTCTTGGACCATTTCTCGCTCGCCCCCGTGGTGCATGCGCTCATGGCGCTGCGCGGGGTGCAGCTCGTCACCGCGCTCACCGTAGTGGCCGAGATCGGCGATCTCACGCGTTTTACCTCGCCCCGGCAGCTCATGAGCTATCTGGGGCTCGTGCCCTCCGAATCCTCGAGCGGTGCCACTACCCGCCGCGGGGGCATCACCAAGACCGGCAACGGCCACGTCCGGCGGGTGCTCACCGAGGCCGCCTGGTGCTACCGCTTCCCGGCCCGCAAGACGGCGCATCTGCAACGACGGGCCAAGACCACCAGCGATCCCGTGCAAGCGATCGCCTGGAAGGCCCAGAAGCGGCTCTGCGGCCGCTATCAGCACCTGATCCGGGCCGGCAAGATCAAGGTGCAGGTGTGCACCGCGATTGCCCGTGAACTCACAGGCTTCCTGTGGGCCGTGGCCTGCGCGGTCCAGGCCGAGGCCCGGTAACAAACGAATGGCATGACGCTTCGATTGACACGGAAATCCTACGCGCGTCATCATAACCAGGAAAAGTGAGTCTTTGGATCAAGGCATGAGAGGCCGGTGGGAGAATCCTCGACCTCCCTATGAGGCACCGGTTCCATCCGGTGACCCTCGATGTTAGAGCGAGGCAGCTCCACGACGAAGCGAAGTCAGGCGGTATCCAACCCGCGTATATCAGAGTGATCGACCGTCGTTAACAGCCGCTCGTGCCTTGACTCAAAGGCTTACGGACAAAAGGAGAAAAAGACAAAACAAAACCCATGCCGCTAGTTGACAGGTCAATACATATCAGGGAGGGGGCGACCATCCCATTACTTCTATACGTTGACCACGGGACCTGCCTTTGTGCCGGGCAAACCAGGAACCAGTGTCCAAAACGGGTTTCAGATGCTCGCCCAGTATGCGGACACACCCGCGCAAGCGCTCGCCACAGACGGCTTTGGGCGGCCGTGGTCGGTTTTTGTGAGCGACCCACTCACAACCATCAAAGACGGCGTCACCTTGACCTACCACGTCATAGCCTTTGTCTCAAATAATGGGGGACCAGAAAACCCCGGCGGGCAGGTCTTGAATGCCGCCACAACCTTTGATCCCGCGACAGGCACCCTGACGTTGGGTGGTCATGATGTCGGAATCACCGTGAATGGAGCGGTCGTCGAGCGGCGGCTTTTGCGTCGCACCCTGCGCACCTTACGCCTCATGGCCAGTGAGTATGCAACGTACTTTACGACCCAGTATGAGTCTGACACCAATCGGGATATCACCATCGACTATTTCGCCTCGGCGCCTCCCGGAAGCTCTAACCCCAGCGTTTGGAACAGCACGAGCTCCATCGGAAACTCGGCCAATGGCGATGGTCCCGGGTTTGCTTTCCCCGGTCCTCTGCCGGCGGGTGGCGTAAGCGCCGGGACGCTCTCAGGTCCATCCATCTGCGATATGCAGCCCGTAACCGCTGACGGGTTCGCCCAGACACTCGGGCTTTCCACAACCGACCAGACGTCGGCGTGGGGCTATGAAATCGGCGTGGGGAATGGCCCCAATAGCGGTAGCTCAGGATGCTACGGTGATGACCGAGACCCGCAGTCTAGCGATGGGGCCCTGCAGTCTCCGCCCTACACAGCGCTCATAGGGGCGTGGGTCCCCGGCGGCGCGTTGGTTACGGTTCCGGTGGTGGGATCGTATTGATGCCTCGGGAGACAGGCACCACGCCAGAGCGCTTGTCTCCCGACAAGCAGATTACAGAGTCGCGATACTGTCGAGAGTTATGACGCGCTCGACTACCAGTTGGACCGACTCGCGGCCCTGGTAGCGATTGATGGCGAGAGTGTAGACGAGCCGAACGGGGCCTGACGTCGGACGCCAGCGTAGGCGCGCCGCACACTGGAAGGCAATCGCCTCATAGTATCCGCCGCTGGTATCCGTCAGTGTTAGCTTGGCGTGTAAGCCTTCCAACAACAATCGCACGGCGGTTACGGTAAAGTCACCCACAAACAAAGGCGCAAGCGTGCGCTGGCCCTCAGTATGCGC
>JAJZZU010000054.1 GCA_021797365.1 Pseudomonadota bacterium
CCCCCGGGTGCCATGTCGTCATGCGCCATCGATTCCTCCGTCATCCCATGATTCCCATGGTCCTGCCGTTGGCGGAGATGCGGTCCTACGGCCTGCATCTGAGCGATCACCAGGTGAGCACGCTTGCCGTGTGGCATAACCGCCACATGCGTGTCGCGGTGCCGCTCATGAAGCGCCTGCGCAATGACAAGAGGGCGCTCCATGAGGCCCTGCTGCAAGGCGCCGGGGCGGGGACCGTGCACGATATTCTGCACCGTCTGGATCACGACCATGCGCGCTTGCTGGATCTAGAGGTCGCCCAGGTGCGCATCGTGCGCAAGACATTGTCGACCGGTCAGTGGCACAAGCTCGTGAACATGTACCATCGCATGCCGCCCATGCGCTTTATGATGATGCGTCACTGATCTTTGGCGGACGCATCGGCCGGACCCCATCGGGGGACGGGGCCATGGCATTGCGCTCCGGGGCCTGCCCGGGCCCCTTCGCCTCATTACACACGGTCGGTACGTGGGATAGCCGCGAACCTTCGCGTCGGCCGTGACCGGTGGGGTCCCGATCTCATGCGACGTCGCCACGATCATGCGTTCGGCGGGCTCTTTGGCGGCCATTCTTAATGGGGCGCCGGTCATAAGTATCCAGTAGCGCCGGCGTATGCTGGCCGGTGCCCAACATCCGGCACAGGGGTCTTGGTAACGCGGCACCGGGCGCCGTAGGATATCCAGCGGATTATCGGCGTGCGATTTGTAGGGCCGGACCTTGAGCCTGGATGTCCGGTGATTCGTCATCACGATCGGTTCGCCGCTGGCCTCGGTGTCGCGAAGGAATTTTAGTGTTTTGTCTTGCATTGCGATTTCGAAATCGAGATTGGCACATATGTGCTATGGTCATGTGACCAAATCTTCCGCGCAAGCCCCTGGCGTTAGACATGGGATGGGTGGCGTTGTTTTCTATACCGATCGTTATGTGCTCGACACCATTTTTCATCCTCGAACCGCCGCTCGTGGTGAACCCACGCGAGATACGTATACTGTCCGTGCGCTTCGAGGCGGGGCGCCAACTGTATAACGCGGTCTTGGGCGAGTCGTTGCGGCATCCGGAGTTCATGAAACAATCCAGGGCTTGGGGTGCTGCACGCAAGATGCCAAAAGGCACCCAAAAATCCTGGGAGAAAAAGGCGCGGTCTGCGCGGTTCGCCTTAATTGCGCAGACCATGGGCGTCTCTGATTACGATCTGCAGTCTTACGCCACGCACCGAGCACGGCCATCTGGCGAATCGGGTAGTGGCCATAAGCGATACCGTCATGGTCGAGAAATTGAGTTACAAAGCCTTTCAGCGGATGTTCGGCAAGAGCGTCCGCGACCGGGCACCTGGGGAATTCATGGGTCACCTGCGTCGCAAGGCGGAAAGGGCCGGTGGCGCGCTGATCGAGTGCTCCACCCGGACCACGAAACGCTTGCAAGGCTGTCACAGTGAGGCCGTGGTGCGGAAACCGCTGAGTCAGCGCTGGCACGATTGTCCGTGCGTGCCCGGCGGGATTTGTACAGTGCGGATCTGGCGCTGCACGTCCGCGAGGACCAGGGCGCCTGGATGCTGAACACCGAATCGGCCCGAACGGGCTGGTGCGCTGTGGAATCGCTGCTGGAGAAAGCGGTGTCCGGTGTGGTACAAGCCGCGCATGAGGGGCCGTTGGCCGCCAGCCTTGGCCTATGGAAAAAGTGGGCCCGAGACAGAGCGGTTCTTTCTCAAAATGGTGCAGGTACCGAGGAAGATTCCGGATGGTGTAACCCCATCGTTCCCGCGATGGTGGCGAGAGACGGAAAGGCCTCTGTTACCGGCACCAGAACCCCCCCCGGCTCATTGTGGGCCGTATGGCCCATTAGCCGTGGGGAGGTTCAGGAGGGACATGAGGATATCGTCGCCGCGCGGCTGCGATGAGCTCCGGCCCCCGCATCACGAGCCGCGCCCAAGACCTTCGGTTTGGAGCGTCGGGCGAGGGCCCGCGCCGGTTGGCGCGATTCCGGACGATTCCGGGGTAACCGATCAAGGTCGCCGATAGAGAGGGCGTGCGCGGCGCGTGCCGCATACAGATCGACGTGCCTCGAGAGGGAGAATCCAATGGCCGCGTAGGGCTGGAATCGTTGCGGCCGGCCTTCAAAGGGCGGTGCGGCCGCTCAACGGGGCGATGGCAACGATACCGCGCCCATTGGCAACGGTCGGGCTTGGCGTCGATCGCCGCTCGATCGCACGAGATGCCGACGACCAACAGGCCCGCAAAGGCGCGCGTCAACCCCGCCGCAAATCGCATCTCCAGCCTGCCGCTGGCGCGCTATTTCTGTCCCTGTTGTTACAATCGCGGCGCCTGTCGCATCGTGGATCTGTAGGCGACTTCGTGCGCGGACGTGTGCGGCTGTGATCATGGCTCGTGCCGCCTGACCCGGTTCGGGAGCGGGATCAGGCGGCTTTATTCTCTCGGTCGTGCCAACCGGCACCCGTGTAGTATGCGGGCCTGTCTTTTTGGTATTTCGCGACGGCCGGGTATTGAGTTGCGCCAACATAATATGAAATTATGCCCTATCGGAAAAACTAATGGGCCGAGCATGATGGTGCGCCTTCCCGAGCTCGCCCGCGTCGTACCGGGTGGGCAGATCCCCAGAGGCCGCGGGTTCCCGGCATGAGGACAGTCGGACACCCCTCTGGGGGACTCGTAACCCATCGGCTGTCCAGGCTGGTGCGCGTGATCACAGCCGTCTATCGCCTGCTGGAGCGATCGACCGGGCCGATCGTGGACCTCCTGATCCGCCTGTGGCTCGCGAAGGTCTTTTTCGTCTCGGGCGTGCTCAAGATCTTTGGTGTCAGTGTTGAGCCCTACCTGTCGCACGTTGCCTATCCCGTGCCGTGGGTGGAACCGCTCAGCCCCACCTATCTGGGCGCGGCCCTGCAAATGACCATCCCGATCTTGCTTGCGTTGGGGCTCGCGACCCGATGGGCGGCGCTTTATATGCTCATCCTGGTGCTAGTGGCCCAGATGAACTATCTGCCCTTGGACATCAACCTGTATTCGGCGGTGCTGTTTGGATGGTTGGTCGTCTGCGGTGCCGGATCGCTGTCTCTGGATCATCTGTTGGCGCGCGGCCTGGGAGATACCGCGCTACCTCTGGCCACGCCTCTGGCACGCTTGGCACGCGCCATCACGCGCCACCTCCGGCCCTATTATCAATTGTTCGTTCGGCTGTGGCTGGCCTTGGCGCTGTGCGCGGTCAGCACCGAGATGTCGTTACCGGTCGGATTGACAAGACTCATCCCCCAGGACTCGCTTGCGCATTTCGCGCCGGCACCCGTGCTGGCGTTGACCGGCGCCTTGCTCCTGGCATTCGGCCTGGCGGCGCGCCCTATGGCGCTCTTGCTCATCGTGGTCGTGGCCGGCATGCATGTGGTGGGTGCGGCCGGTCCGGCCGACGTCTATTTCGTGATGACGCTCGCGCTGCTCGGCCTGTATGGGCCGGGCCCGCTGTCGCTCGACCGATGGATTGCGCATATCCTTTCGAAGATCAGTGCCGAGCAGGCCGTCGCGCCGAAGGGCGCCCCGCGAGTGGTGATCATAGGCGCCGGCTTTGGGGGCTTGGCGTGCGCGTCGCGGCTGACGCGGGCGCCGCTACAGGTGACATTGATCGATCGCCACAACTACCACCTGTTCCAGCCCTTGCTGTATCAGGTGGCCACTGCCTCATTGTCACCGGCCGACATCGCCACGACCGTGCGCGGCCTTTTTAGTGAATACTTGAACGTGGAGTGCCTGCTGGGCGATGTCACAGGGGTCGATGCCGATCGGCAGGCCGTGCTGGTCGGGGAACGGCGCCTGCCTTACGATTACCTGGTGCTAGCGACGGGTGCCTCACATAGTTATTTCGGACGCGACGAGTGGGAGCCTCACGCGCCGGGCCTGAAGACCATCGACGATGCCGTGGAGATACGGCGGCGCATTCTCGCCGCTTTCGAGCGGGCGGAATCCGCGGAAGATCCGGCCGAACGCCGGAGCCTGCTCACATTCGTGATCGTGGGCGGCGGACCAACGGGCGTGGAACTGGCAGGCGACATCGCCGAGCTCGTGCGCTATGGCATGGAGAAGGAGTTTCGTCACTTCGACCCCGCCAGTGCGCGCGTGGTGCTGGTGCAGTCGGCTGCGCGCCTCCTGCCGACCTTTCCCGAGGCCTTATCGCGCAAGGCGCAGCGTTCGCTCGAACGGCTGGGGGTCGAGGTTGTACTGGAAAGCAAAGTGGCGGATATCGACCCGGATGGTGTGCTCGTAAACGGCCTGCGGATTGCATCTCGCACCGTATTATGGGCGGCCGGGGTGGTGGCGTCACCGGCCGCGCGGTGGCTCCATGCCCCGGCGGATCGCAGCGGACGGGTGAAGGTCGAAGCCGATCTCTCGGTGGCCGGCCTGCCCAATGTGTTTGTCATAGGGGACACCGCCTTGGTCAATGCCTGGAAAGGAAAGCCCGTGCCCGGCCTGGCGCCGGCGGCAAAGCAAGGTGGGACCTATGTCGCGAAGGTGGTTCTCGGGAGGCTGCGCGGGGAGCGGCCGCCGCCATTCCGCTACCGCCACATGGGCAGCCTCGCCACCATCGGCCGCAAGGCGGCGGTGGCGAGCTTCGGCGGCGTCAATGTGAGCGGCGCGCCGGCATGGTGGCTGTGGGGTGCGGTTCATGTGGCGTTTCTGGTGGGTTTGCGCAACCGCATATCGGTGATGTTCAGCTGGTTTTGGGCCTACCTCACCTTCAAGCGCGGGACGCGCCTCATAACTGGGGACGGAAGGCCGGCGAGGGAGGATCGAGGGTAACCGTGATCCGACGGTTTTGAAAGCGGCCGCCTGCTCTTGGCGCCCCCGACATCCGTCATTGCCGGCCGCACGTGGGTCGTGGACAACCTGCGGAAAGGTCCATGGCGGCGGATGGTCGGTTGCTGCGCCATTCACGCCGCGGGGGTGTAGCCCATGATCCCCTGGTTGCAGCGGCAAAACGCTTGCTGTCGTTCTGCGAGCAAGCCATGCACCTGGAAAGGGACAGGGCCCGTCTGCCATCAGAGCCGCAAGGCCTGCCCCAGACTCCTGCTGGAAGTGGGGTATGGAAGGGGATCGGACTGGTATCGTGGCAATCCGGGCCGGTCGGCCGGTGACAAGTAAGAGAGGTTCATAGATGGTCAACAGACTTCCGGTGGTCTTTTTGGGGCACGGCAATCCCATGCAGGCCTTGGCGCGCAACGACTACACCGACGCGTGGCGCCGGCTGGGCATGGACATGCCAAGGCCCAAGGCGATCCTGGGGATCTCGGCGCACTGGTATGGGCCTGGGACGGCGGTGACGGTCGCGACGGCCCCGAAAACGCTCCATGACTTCGGCGGATTTCCGCAGGAGCTCTATCAGATTCAGTACCCGGCACCTGGAGATCCCATGCTCGCCGGCGCTATCCAGCGGCTCTTGGCGCCGCTCGCGGTCAGTCTGGATGACGGCTGGGGGCTCGATCACGGCGCGTGGTCGGTCTTGCGCCATGTCTATCCCGATGCTGACATCCCGGTCGTGCAGCTCCGCATCGATGCTACGAAGGGCCCGGATCATCATTTCGAGATCGGCAGAATGCTAGCGCCTTTGCGGGACGAGGGCGTACTGATCCTCGGAAGCGGCAATCTCATACATAACCTCCGGATGTATGCCTGGGACCGGCCGTCGCAGGAACCTTACGACTGGGCGGTGCGCTTCGACAACAAAGTCCGGGAACTGACGCACGCCGGTGAGTTCGCGCCGCTCATCCATTACGAAGAGCTCGGACGGGATGCAGCCCTCTCGATACCGACGCCGGATCACTATCTGCCGTTACTTTACGTTTTCGGTGCCCGACAACCCGGTGACAGCATCCGCTTTCCGGTCTCAGGTATCGAGGGAGGGTCCCTTTTCATGCTCGCGGTGAGGGTCGGATAGGCTACTGCCAGCCTGATCCATATGGGTTTCAGGTTTGGATCGATGCGTCCGGTGGCGAGCTGGTCTCGATAAGACCGTCACACCCCCTAAGCCATTTGTACCCAGAAATCCCTATCAGTGCGTCGGCGCTACATAGTGTCTGACCGAAATTGAATAACAATAAATATATCAATATGTTACAATACTTTCCAGTGAGTGAAGTCGGTAATGCGAATTCAATAGGCTTTGGGCGTGAATTATGTATCATGTTGATTGTTAAGGGTAGTTTTCTTAAACGAGCCCAGGGGAAATGAGCCATCCTCCCCAAACGGCCGATTTCTCGACAAACTTCAACGCTAGGATAGACCCATGCGACATGTCATGAACGCCCAAGCGAGTCTCGGAGAGTGGCCGATTGGAGACATCGTGCTGGATCTGAAATCGCGGGACGACATCCCGAAACTGCTCGTGGGACTACAGTACATCTATAAGACCCCGGGGCTCCGAGAGGAGGTCTTTGCGATACTGCAAGATGTCATTCCCCGTCATGTCGACGGGAAAAAGGCGAGCCATACCCTGGGGCGACCGGGCATGGAGCAGTGGAAGATCCTGGTATTGGGCGTGGTCCGTCTGGGGCTCGATGCCGACTACGACCGGCTCCAGGAACTGGCCAATCAGCACAACACGCTCCGGCAGATGTTGGGACACGCCGACTGGTACGATAAACACACCTACGAACTGCAGACGCTGAAGGATAACCTGCACCTTTTCACACCGGAACTCCTCGGACGGATCAACGACGCCGTGGTGCGCGCCGGCCACACCCTGGTAAAAAAAAGCCCAGAAGACGTCCTCACAGGGCGCTGTGACTCCTTTGTCGTGGAAACGGACGTGCATTTCCCCACCGATATCAATCTGCTGTACGACGCGGTTCGCAAGATCATCCAGAGTTGCGCGCAGATCAGCGACACACATGCCCTGAAGGGGTGGCGTCAAAGCGCATTCAATTTACGCCACTTCAAAAAGTCGTACCGCACCATACAGAAGCTCAAGCACTCCTCATCGAAAGACGAAAATCGGCGCGCAGCGAAGCAACAAGAGATTCGCGATGCCCACAAGAGCTACCTGGAAGAGGCCTTGGGCTCTCTGCAGCGCGCCCATCAGACGCGGGTCGAGGTTCTCGCCATGCCGGGCGTATCCCTTGGTGACGTGGCGTGGCTCACGTCACTGGACGGCTATAGGGCGCATGCCGAACGTCAGATCGATCAGATTCGGCGGCGGGTCCTGGCCGGTGAAACGATTCCCCATAGCGAGAAGGTCTTCTCGATCTTCGAGCCGCACACGGAATGGATCAGCAAAGGCAAGGCCGGCGTTCCGGTCGAGCTGGGCGTGCGGGTCTGCGTTCTCGAAGACCAACACCGTTTCCTTCTCCATCATCAGGTCATGGCCAAACAGACAGACGACCAGAGTGCTGTCAGCATGGTCGACTGCGCCCAAGCGCGCTTTCCGACGCTGCGGAGTGTGAGTTTCGATAAAGGCTTCCATAGTCCGGCGAATCGCCAGGCGCTGGAGGCGCGTTTGGACTTGGTGGCCCTGCCCAAAAAAGGCCGCCACTCGGTCGCCGATCGCGAGCGCGAAACGGCCCCGGCATTTGTCCGGGCCCGGCACCGGCATTCCGCGGTCGAATCGGCCATCAACGGCTTAGAGCATTGTGGGCTGGATATGTGCCCGGATCACGGCATGGTGGGATTCCAGCGCTATGTGGCGTTAGCGGTACTGGCGCGCAACATCCATCGCCTGGGAGTTGTGGTTCGCGAGCGGAGTGTCCACAAGAAAACGCCGGTGCCTAAACCGCAACGCAGAGCAGCCTGACACCATAGACAAGAGCTAAAGCGAAGATACGGGGTACGCTCGCTTTCTGATCAGGGGAATGGCCTGGTTCGATTATTCCTTTTCCGTTTCTGTGGAATAATGGGAAGACGTCAACGGTATTCAGCAACGTTTGGGTTCCTCTCATCGGCGAGCGGTCACCCGTTTTCGCAAAAAACGGGTATTTTCGGTCAGACACTACATACTCACCGTACCGATGCGCACATCGTATGCCATTCGGCTCCGCGCGAGCCGGATCACGTGACGAACGAGCGGCCGCACCCCTTCCGCTGCGCGCCGGGACCCGGATGGCCTCAAGTATTGGCTGGGCGCGCCGCAGATTGCCGCCCTACATTAGCGGGTCTTGGCAAGGCGGGGATGGGTTTGCAGGTGTGTGGTGATGGCGACAGGAACCCGTCTACGAGTACCTCGTGTTGTTGCAAAACTGGCGGTGTGATACGATTTAGCTAGTTATTAGCTAGGCGGGTTCTCCATGAAAACGGTAAACATGCACGAGGCCAAAACGCAGCTCTCGCAACTGGTCGAACGGGCGTTGACAGGGGAAACTATCCTGATTGCACGGGCCGGAGTGCCCGTCGTGCGGTTGATATCCGTCCGGGAGAATTTGCAAGGCCGCAAGCCGGGTTTGCTTAAGGGGCAGATCCGTATAGCCCCCGATTTTGATCAGACGCCACCAGAGGTCCTTGCGTCGTTCGAAGGGGGTTCATGAGCCATCTGCTGCTGGACACCCACGTATTCCTCTGGTGGTTAGCCGATGATCCCGCTCTTGGCGGACTTGCCAGGAAAGAGATTGCTCAAGCCAGCAACTTAGTTTTCGTATCCGCCGCAAGTTTTTGGGAGATTGGCATCAAAAAGGCATTAGGAAAGCTCGACGCCCCCGTAGGCCTGTACGATTTGTTGCAGGAGGCGGGGTTTCTTCCTCTGGTGATCAGCGTGCAACATGCGGAACGTGCAGGGACCCTTCCTTTGCACCATCGGGATCCCTTTGACCGCATGTTGATTGCCCAAACTCAGCTGGACGTCTTGCAACTCATAACCAACGATGTTCGGCTGCATGCCTACGGTGTCTCCATTATCCCTGCCACGGAATGAAAACTTGCGATTGTGCGCTGGCCCTCATACATGCGCGACGGGACGTCCAAGCCGCCCTAGGCCATAGGCGCCTTTAGGCCGCGAACGAAATGGCTCCATGGGGGCGCGAGTTAACAGTTCGGGCTTCAGGGTAGGTAACCGCCATGCGGATCTGCTCTTTGAGCTGATCAACCGCCGCTATGAAACCAAGAGCATCCTGCTGACGACGAACAAGTCGTTCTCCAGCTGGCCGGAGGTCTTCCCCAATGCCGCCTGTGTCGTCTCCATGGTCGATCGCATCACCCATCATGCCGAGATCATCCACATCGATGGTGAGTCCTACCGCGTCAAAGAGGCCAGAGAGACCGCGGAGAAGAAAGCCCTGCGGCCGCAAGGCGAAGAAAGCCCCATGACGCGGATGCCGGCGGACAGTCTTATCCTGCGCATCGAGGCGACCGAAAACGAGGTGCGATCCTTCGCGCAATGCCTGAAACGCGCGGGCTTAGCCCACTATCGAAGCCTTGCCGTCGACGATGACGAGGCCTACGGCATGCAAGCCGTCGCAGAGCGTCTGCGCGAGGTCTTGGCCTCCTCGGGCTTCGCCCCGCGCTAAGCGCGCCCACCCCCCAACCCACGACGGGAGTTCACCCATGGACATCGACACCGACTGCACCATCGAAACCCTGTTCCCGACCGGAATCCCGGACGAAGCCGCCTACATCCTCTGCGAGGTCATGCGGGAGCTGTCCTTCCTCTGTGAAAGCCGCTATTACGTCCATCTGAAGCGTTACCACGACGCCCGCCGCGCGCTCTTCCAGGCGGAGCAGCCCCAGCCCGGCGACGACCACCACCCCTGGATCTCACGCCGCTCCACATAGCTTCCCGCCTCCAACCACCACCCCATCCCCTGGCACGGGCAGGCTCCCACGGCCTGCCCCGCTACGGACGTGCCGATGAGGAAGTGCCCCCGTCCTTCATGCCGGCAGCCATCAGCCGATCGATCTGCGGCCCTCGGCCCAGCCCCGTGACCGCTATGCGCCCGCACCCTCGACAGACGTCCCGCGCAGCGTGAAACGTTCCGCGCGTCTGGTCCAAATTGATGCGCTTCTTCGCGATCGCTAACATCCTCGGTCAGCTGTTGCGCTTGCAGCGCCTCGACTACTGGCGTGAAGAGCGGTGCCAAATGTTTCAGTCCACCGATGATCGTGCCCTGCGAGGGGGTAAATCCGATATTCGCCCACGACTGCAACACACGGTTCGTCGGCTGGGCATATAGGTATTTGCTGAGCAGGATCTCGACCCACACCGAGACCCCCAGTCTCCCTTTGGGAATCAAACGGACCGGTCCGGGCGCCGTCAGGATCCCCGGCCAGTCCTCGCGCTGGTAGCTCGGTCGATAGCGCTTACGCCGAATGACGCGCCGATACGCCCGGATCTCGATCTCAATGATTGCGCTCTCTTCGGTCCCGGGAAACTCCGTAGTGGCCTTGCCGCACTTGGGGCAACAGCGCTTGGCCTCACGGAAATGCCATTCTTCCTCGCGTACCGGCAGATGCGAGCAATCCACGCGCCCGTGGCCTTGCGCTCCCGTGCTGTTGACCACGCGGGCGCTTCGCCTCTGGCCGATGGTGTTGCTCGCTCTGCGCGGTGCCCTTCTGCGTCTTGCGTCCAAAATAAGCGCTGGCGCAAATCCCGCACCGGCGCGCGTAGCGTCTCGATCTGGCCTTTAAGTTCTACCTCGCGACTTAGCGTCCGGCGATGCTGCCTCTGCCCATACCGCGCATCCCACTTCAGCTGTACGTACTCTTGCTTGCCAATGCTGACCATTGTCTCGGCAAACGGCGCATGCGCCGCCGTTTGTGACGGTGCGTCGACGCCATCGATAGGGGTGTGCGGGGCTTCGTACAACATGAAGAGGAGACTAAAGCACCGTCATCCTCCGCTGCGCGCCAGGGAAAGCGAAGCGAGGGCGCGTAGTCCGCGGGAGGCGTAGGTCCGGGCGGGTGGCCGCAGGCCACCTGCAAGGACATCGACACGCCGTCCAGTTGTTTGTGGGCGGGCCGTGCGCGCCGTAAGCGCGCACTGCTCGACCGCAGGACGGCCGCGGCATCCCGAAGCGGAGCGTAGGGATCATGAGTTGCGCCGAGATCGAGGGCGCGAGGGCGACTTGGACGTCCCATCGCGCATACCGAGAGCCGGCGCACAATCGGTGTCCGGTGATCTTTTATGTGGGCCTGATAACCGCCCCGCTCCTAACGATTAAGCTTCAACTGACTCAAGACGGGTTGGCCGAT